>JBILUM010000044.1:0-9545 GCA_044370995.1 Ilumatobacteraceae bacterium
CGACGGACGCAGATCGTCGGCCACGCGCTCGAGGGCCCGCACGCACTGGTCGATCATCGTCCCGATCGTGGCCCGAGGCGCGAGCGTGTAGTCGACGGCCGCGAATGCGTGGCCGGCGGCGACGAGCTCGGGGGCGGCGATCAGCGAGTCGTCGGCCGACAGCGCCTGCCAGTACCCCCCGTGGACGAACACGTGCAGCGGCGCACCGACGGGCCCGTCGAACACGACGAGTCGCTCGTCGTCGAGCTCGCCGTAGGGGAGCGAGCGATGGGGGAGCGATGCGGCAGCCCGGCTGAGTTCGGCGTAGCGGGCCAACTCGACGTCGATCGACGGGATGCAGCTCGACGGGGAGTACTCGCGCTCGTGGGCGGTCCGACCGTCACGCTCGACACCGCCCCTCGAACGGTCCACGAGGCTCAGAGCTCGATGCGCGCGAGCCAGAGGCCCGGGGCGTCGAGCTCGGCCGGCGTGGGCAGCGACGCGGCAGTCGCGAACAGCTTCGACAACGAGCCCTCGCCCGCCCGGTCGACCACACCGGCGACGAAGTTCTTGCCCCGCTGCACGAGAGCGGTCGTCACCTGGAGACCGAGGAGACGTTCGATGAACACGTCCTCCGCGCCGGCCTCGATGCGGCGGCGGCGGACCGCCTCGGCGATACGCAGCGCATCGCCACCGATGAGTCGGGCCGCGACCGCGTCGACCATGTAGTCGACGTAGCCGACGACAGCCGCGGTGCTCGCGTCGAGCACCGGTGCCATCGCGACCTGCTCGGGCGACCGCACGGCGCCGAGGAGCACTTCGGGATCGGCGAAGGCCTTCTGGATCGCGCTCATCGGGTCGTCGCCCTCGAGGTCGAGATCGGCGAGCTTGTCGGACACGCTGGACGGGTCGGCACGGAACGCGCCGACGTGGGCCTGCACGAGCGACGTGATCGCCTGACGGGTGGGCTCGTGCGAGTACACGGTGTGCCCGATGAGCTCCTGGGCCAGCACCCACAGGCGCATCTCGTCGACCGGAAGGCTCCACTCCTCGGCGAACTGGTCGACGGTCCGCGGCACCACGAGCAGCGAACCGGACGTGCGCGGGATCGGCAGGTCGTACTGGCCGAACGCCCGGAGGCCGAGACGGCCCACCATCGAGCCGATCGACATGCCCATCATCGCCGGCGCCATCATCTGGCTGAGCCCGGCCATCATCGCCATCATCGGATCGGCGGCGCCCGGGGCGTCGTCGTCGCCACCGGCGGGCCGGGCGAGGGAGACCGCGAGGTCGGTGAACAGCGGCCGGTAGTCCTCGAGGGTCCGCTGCGCCCACACGCCCGACGTGACCAGCTCGAGCCGGGCCGACGGCCCGTCGTAGCCCGTGACGTCACGCACGTGCATCTCGGCGATCGGGGTGAGCCGCTCGAACGCGATCCGCACGGTGGGCTCGACGTTGGCCTCGCCGCCTGCGGGGAGCGCCACGCCGCCCGGTCCCACGGACCCGCCCGACGAGGCGAGCGCGGCGAACTGCTTCGCCGCATCCCAGTTGAGCGGGCCCTGTCCCTGGAGGGCCTTCGCGAGATCACCGAACAACGGCATGTTCGCGAAGGGGTTGAAGTCGGATTCGCCCCGGCCGGAGCCGGCGTCGTCATCGGCCATGGGGGCATGCTACGGCGGGCGCCGGGCGAGCGTGCCCGCGGGTCGTGCCCGGCCTACTGTGCAGCGCATGACAGGGGTGTGGGTGAGCGATGCCGAGAGTGCGCTCGGCACCCGCGTGCTCAGCCGGCTCGCGACGATCGACGGTCTCGCCAACGTCCCGCTCGACCAGGCCGAGGTCGCGCTGTACACCGGTGGCTCCGATCCGGACACCCGGGCGCGCCGGCGCGAGAGCCTCACCGCCGGAGCGGCCGAGATGCTCGCCGGCCTCGAATGCGCCGAGCACCTCGTGGTGGTGTCGTCGGCGATGGTCTACGGCGCCTGGGAGAACAACCCGGTGCCGCTGACCGAGGAGGCCGTGCTGCGGCCCGACACCGAGTTCCGCTACGCCACCCAACTCGCCGCGGTCGAGCAGATGGCCGACGACTGGCGTCGTGCCGTGCCCGGGCGGACGGTCGCGGTCCTCCGCCCGGTCGTGCCGATGGCGGCGAACGGCACGTCGGGACTCGCCCGCGCGTTGGCCGCAGGGATGGGCCAGCGGTTCGCGGTCGACGATCCGCCTGCGCAGTTCCTGCACCTCGACGACCTGGCCGACGCGGTCGTCCTCGCGGCGGAGGATCGGCTCGACGGTGTGTTCAACGTCGCGCCCGACGGGAGCATCCCCGCCGCCCAGGTGCGAGCGCTCGCCGGGGCGAGACCCCGCGTCCAGTTGCCCGACCGCATGTCCGAGGTGGTCACGTCGCTGCGGTGGCGTTTCCAGCGCGGGCCGATCCCGCCCGGCCTGCGCAGCTACACCCACTCGCCATGGCTCGTCGCCAACGACCGCCTGAAGGCGGCGGGGTGGCGGCCGACGGTCACCAACGAGCAGGCCTACGTGGAGGGCACCGAGGCGAAGTGGTGGACGATGATCACCCCGAAGCGTCGGCAGGAGCTGGCGCTCGGCGCGATGGTGCTCGCCGGGCTGGCAGCGATCGCCGGGGCCGGCTGGGTCACACGGTGGGCGCGTAGACGGCGAGCACGACGCTGATCGTGCGGGTGCCTGCGCTGCCGCCGGTGCTGCCGGTGCTGCCGGTGCTGCCGGCCGACTGGCCCGACCCGGGCATCGTCGTGCTGGTGGTCGCCGACTGGCCCGACTGGCCCGACGCGCCCGATGAACCGGCGGACGTCGTCGTGGTGCGCGCCGCGAGCGTGAGCTTCATGACCTCGCCCGGCTGATGGCGCTTGATCGCCGCCACCACGTCGTCGACCGAGGACACCTCGACGCCGTCGATCGCGGTGACACGCTCACCGACCATCACCCCGGCCGCCATCGCCGGGCTCCCGGCCACCACGCCGGTGACGGTGAGCGGTGCGGACGCGGGAGCGCCGTCGAAGCGCAGACCCGCCCACGCCGTCGGCGCACTCGTGGCGCCCGACGTCGACGGTGAGGCGGTGGTGGCGGTGACCGACGCGGACGTGGAGATCATGGTGGTGGTCGTCGTCGGTCGATCGGCACCGACCGATCCGGCGGCCACGCTCGTGCTCGTCGGGTCGGTCGCAGCGCCCCCGCCATCCACGGCTCCATCGTCGGTGACATCGATGTCGGCGTCGTCGGGGTCCTCGGTGTCCGCCGCCGACGACGTCGGCGTGGTGGGATCGGTCGTCGGGTCGACCACGGGGATGAACTCGACGTGGGCGCCGTCGCCGTCGATGACCACCGTGCACAGCGCGACGAGCGCACCCTGGTCGTCGACCACGGGTGTCCCCTCGACGATGCGCCCGGCATCGAGCTCCGGCACGCCGCCGGCCGTCCCCGACTCGACGTATGCGACCTCGGTGGGGTCGTCGGCGAGGACCGTCACGGTCTCCCCGGCCTCAGCCGTCGCGGTGGCCGCGAAGCTGACGACCTCCATCTGTTGACTCGGCGCCAGATAGGCGAGGTCACCCTCGATCAACACGAGCTCGGCCGCCATCCGCGGGGTGAGCTCGGCGTCGCCGGGGCCGAGCAGATCGATCGCGCCGATCGAATCGAGCGCGTTCGCCGTCGTGACCACGTAGGGCGCTCCCTCGATCGCGACCGCGACCGACAACGGCTCCTCCGTCGGTGCCTCGACCGACATGACCAGCACCGTGCTCGGGGTGTCCGGGGCGGGAAGGGTGAGTCCGGGGCCGTCGGTGCGGACCTCGGTGGGTTCGCCGAGCAGCATCGAGCTGACCGCCGGCTCCTCGGCCACGGTGACCGCCGGGGGTCGGAGCGAGGCGACCGACGACGTGACCGTCGGCGAGGCCGACGGCGAGGGCGCGCCAGCGGGCAGCAGCAGGTAGAGCACAGCGACGCCGAGTGCCGAGCCGATCGCGCCACTCGTGACGAGCAGCCCGCGACCGATGGTGACCGGCGGTTCGGTCGCCGTCCAGGCGGTCTGACCGATCTCGGAGGGATGGCGCCAGGTGCGTTCGTGGGCAGGGATCGGTGCCGCGGGATAGATGTGGGCATCGTCGTCCCAGCCGTCGTCCGGCGCGTCGTCGCGCGCATCGTCTGGGCCACTCCGCTCCACGAATGCGACACGTTAGTGAGCGATCCCGCACCGGTGGCATCGCCCCGAGGTCGGGCGTGGGTGCCCCGATGTGCCGCATCCGCCGATGTCGATGTCGAGCAACCTCGTCGGCCCCGGGGAGACGCGTCCCGCAACGGCTACGATGCGCAGCGTGCAGCCCCCCGACAGCAGCGACACCTGGGTCGGCCTCACCACCGATCAGCTGCCGGTCGCGTCGGCCTACGACTGGGCCGTGCTGCCGTCGTGCGGCGCCGTCGTGCTGTTCAGCGGCACGGTGCGCGACCATGCCGTCGACGACGAGGGCGTGATGCGCACCGACGTGGTGCACCTCGACTACGAGGCCTACGAAGAGCAGTGCACCGCCGTGTTCCACAAGATCGTCGACGAGCTGCGCACCCGGTGGCCCGACACGGGCCGCGTCGCGTTGTTGCACCGACTCGGTCGCATCGAACTGGGCGAGAGCTCGGTCATCGCCGTGGTCAGCGCCCCCCACCGTCCCCAGGCGTTCGAGGCCGCCCGCTACGCCATCGACGCGCTGAAGGCGAGCGCTCCGATCTGGAAGCACGAGACCTGGCAGGATGCCGGTGCCGGTGCCGGTGCCGGGTCCGGCTGGGGCACGAACGCGCACGAGCCGGTCGACCCGACGTCGGTCGCGACCATCGATGACTCCTCCGCCGTGTCCAGCGGTCGGGAGCACTGATTGGAACCCGTTGCCG
This sequence comes from Ilumatobacteraceae bacterium, assembly GCA_044370995.1. GTDB lineage: Bacteria > Actinomycetota > Acidimicrobiia > Acidimicrobiales > Ilumatobacteraceae > VFMC01. The sequence goes on from JBILUM010000044.1 coordinate 4,888, forward strand.
TCATCGCACTCGTCATCGCCCTCCTCGTGGCCGTGGTGATCCTGGGTCTGCGCCGTCGACCGCGCCAGGATGACGGGATGCAGACGTTCCGTCGGCACATCGATGCCCTGTCACCCGAAGCCCGCCGTGAAGTGATGGACCGCGCCCGACGCCACGACCAGGGTGGGCAGGCGACGCCGAACGGGCACGCAGGTCCGTTCGGTCCTGCCGGTCCTGCCGGTCCTGCCGGGCAGGTCGGCCAGATCGGGTCCACGGGACGAGGGGGTCGCGACGACGAGCGCGGCCCCGATGCAGCAGCAGCCGGTGGCGCTGCGGACGGGAACGGCTGATCCATGGCACGCGACCTCGCGATCGACCTCGGCACGGCGAACACGCTCGTGTACATGAAGGGCAAGGGCATCGTCCTCAACGAGCCCAGCGTCATCGCCCTCAATCGCCAGACCGGCGAGGTGCTCGCCACCGGCCGCGAGGCCTGGCAGATGATCGGTCGCACCCCCGGCTACATCGTCGCCGTCCGACCGCTTCGCGGCGGCGCGATCACCGACTTCGAGATCACCGAGCGAATGATCCGACTGCTGCTCCAGCGCGTCGGCGTCAGCCGGTTCACACGACCCAAGGTCGTCATCTGCGTGCCGTCCGCGATCACCGAGGTCGAACGGCGAGCGGTCACCGACGCGGCCCGTCGTGCCGGCGCCGCCGACGCACAACTCATCGAACAGCCCATGGCCGCGGCCATCGGCGCCGACCTGCCGATCGACGAACCCGTCGGCAACATGGTCATCGACATCGGCGGCGGCACGAGCGAGACAGCGGTCATCAGCCTCGGCGGCATCGTCGCCCTCGAAGCAGTGCGCGTCGGCAGCTTCGACATCGACGCCGCGATCCAGAGCTACGTGCGTCGCGAGCACGGCATCGCCGTCGGCGAACGCACCGCCGAAGAGGTGAAGGTCGCGATCGGGTCGGCCGAGCCGAGCGAGGACGAGAACCAGGCGGAGGTGCGCGGCCGCGACCTCATGACCGGCCTGCCGAAGACCGTCGTGCTCACGCCCGAGGAGATCCGGTTCGCGATCGACGACGTCGTCAGCAGCATCGTGTCATCGGTGGTGCGCTGCCTCGCCAAGGCACCGCCCGAGCTGGCCCAGGACTTCCTGGTGCGCGGCATGTACCTCGTCGGCGGTGGCGGCCTGCTGCGCGGGCTCGCCCGTCGTATCGAGCGCGAGACGCAGGTGCCGGTGAAGATGTCGAATGTGCCGCTCGAGGCCGTCGTGCTGGGCGCAGGCCACTGCATCGAGCACTACGACGCCCTCAAGGGCATGTTCATGGGCGCCCGCCGCTGAGCGACCCGTGAGCGGGCCGTCAGCGCGTGCGGGCGGGCAGCATGAGGGTCACCAGTGGTCGCGGTGGTGCACGTCGTCGAGCGGCCGGCGGTCGGGTCGTTCGATCGGTTGCAGGGGCCGGTCGACGGGGTAGCCGAGCGACAGCAGGTAGGCGCACCGTCGGTCGGCGGGAATACCGAGCAGGTCGCGGCAGCGTTGCTGGTCCTCGATGATCGCGTGGGCGCTGCCGATGCCGAGATCCGCCGCAACGATCGTCATCGCCGCCACGGCCTGACCGAGGTCGAACTCGGCCCAACGTGCCCGGTCGGGGTCGTCCTGGATCGGTGTGGTGACGACGATCGTGGCGGCGGACGTGGCGACGTGCTGCGCGCCGCGCCACACGGTCGCCACCTGCTCGAGCATCGAGCGGTCGGTGACGCTCACGAAGTCCCAGGGTTGCGAGTTGAACGCGGAGGGTGCACGACGTGCGGCATCGACGATGCGATCGAGATCGTGGGCCACGATCGGCTGCGGCGAGTGGCTGCGCACGTTGCGGCGCGAGCGGTAGGCATCCCAGGTCTCCATCAGCGACCCACCGTCTCGAGCACGAGCTTGGCCACCTCGGCGCCGGAGAAGTTCTGCTGGCCGGTGATCAGGTTGCCGTCGCGGATGGCGAACGGACGGAACAGGCCGGCCTGCACGTAGTTCGCCCCGAGCTCCTTGAGCGCGTCCTCGATGCGCCAGGGCATCAGGTGCTGGTCGGGGCCGAGGGCCCCCATGCCGCGGACCGCCTCGTCGGCGAAGTCCTCCTCGACATTCGGGAACCCGGTCACCGTCTTGCCGGCGACCAGCGGCGAACCGTCGGACAGCCGGGCGAACTTGAGGACGGCGGTGCCGTGGCAGAGCGCGACCGCCACCTTGCCGGACTCGTAGAAGGCCACGAAGGCGCGGTGCAGGTTCTCGGCGTGCTCGAAGGTGAACATCGGCGCCTGACCGCCCGCCACGATCAGGGCGTCGTAGTCGTCGACGTCGATCTCGTCGACCGAGCGCGTCTGCTCGATCAGCGCGACGAAGTCGGGGTCGTGCTTGTAGCCGCGGCTGATCGCGTCCTCCGCCTGCCAACGGCTCGCGTCCTCGGGATCGGACATCGCGTCCGCCTCACAGCGGCCGCCGGCCGGGCTGAACACGTCGACCTGGTAGCCGGCCTCGGTGAGGAAGTAGTAGGGATGGGTCAACTCGGACCACCAGAACCCGACGGGCCAGCCGGTGGTGCTGGACACGGCTGGGTTCGCGATCACGATCGCGACTTGCTTCGGCTTCTGGGGGTTCGAGGGGTTCAGATCTGCGTGGCTCATGGTTGTCTCCTGGATTCCGGGTGGTGATCGTGGGGTGGTCGGTGGATCTCGGCCGGACGGTCACCAGAGGTAGCCGTCGACCGGTTCGAGCGGGGGCGGGAGCGTGGTCGAGCCGAGTTGTTCGAGCAGGTCGCGCTCGATCGCTCGGCAGATCGCGGTCATGGGGATGTCGGTGGTGGCGTTCTCGAAGGGTGCGTCGATCACGGCGCCGACGCGTTCCAGCACCACGAACACGCCGGCCACGATCACCGTGAGGAGTGGCACCAGCAGGTCCTGGCTGGTCGGCACGACGCTGGCGAGACCGAACGGGAGCACGATGGCGAACGCGAGCACGGCGACGCGCGTGAAGTAGTCGTACTGGCGTGGGGTGGGCGTGTGCTTGATCCGCTCGGCGCTCGCCAGCGCCCCATTGAGCGCTGCGAGGTTGGGTTCGAGGGTGATCGGATCGAACTGACCGACGATCTGCGACCGTACGCCGTCCTTCAGCCGGACACCGAGGCGTTGCAGGACCAGGTTGGGCGCACTCGCCGCGCCGGCGAGACGCCCGGTCTCGTCGTTCGGTAGGAAGCGTTCGGCGTCCGACCAGTCCTGCGTGCCGCGCAAGGCGGTGCACGTGGCGTGAGCGAACGCGATCACGCGATGGATCTGCTCCGTCCGGAAGGCCAACACCTCGTCCGACGTGCCGCCCGTGCCCGCGGCCAGTGCGTTGTCGGTGGAGGCCACGATCTGACGGGCGAGGATCCGGGCGCTGTTGTGGATCGTCGCCCACAGGGTGCGGGCTTCCCACCATCTGGCGTACGAGGCGTTGTTGCGGAACGCGACGAAGATCGCGACCGCTGCGCCGAGCGTGCCGACCGGGGCGAACGGCACCTGGGCACGGTCGCCGTCGATCGTCCGGCGGAGGGCGAGCGCGATGACGGATGCGCCGACGGCGATCGCGAGCGGTCGCCAGATGTAGCCGAGCACCTTCCCGGGCGAGAGGTTCCGTTTGACGATCACGTGTCCCGCTCCAACATGAGTTGGGATAATAGCTTGATATCAAGCATTGTCAACATGGCATGTTGACAATGCGTGACGTCGCAGGGCACAGTCGTCTGCGTGGCGAGGAAGACCGAACGCATCCGACGACTCGGGATCCGCGACCACGTCGACCAGCTGATCGACGGATGGGCGGTCGAGCGCCCCGATCTCGACACCACGGGTGTGGCCGTCGTGTACCGCATCACCCGCATCGCCGCGGTGTGGAATGCCGAGATCGACCGCCTCTTCGCCACCCACGGCATCACGAGCACCGACTTCGCGGTCCTCGCCAACCTGCGGCGTGCTGGCAGCCCGTTCCGCCTGAACCAACGGAGCCTCACCTCGGCACTTCGCCTCACGTCGGGCACGATGAGCCTGCGCATCGAGAAGATGGTCGAGCGCGGGCTCGTGACGCGCACGACCGACCCCGCCGACGCGCGGGCGACCATCGTGACGCTCACCGATGCCGGCGCCGCACTGTTCGACCGAGTCGCTCCCGAACACCTCGCGAACGAGAGCCGGCTGATCGCCTCGTTGCCCGAGCCTCAACGCGAGACGCTGGCGGGCTTGCTGCGGACGATCCTGATCGACATCGAGCAGCCGGCGCACGATCGCCCCGACCACGCGCTCGGCCTGGTCGTCGCCGCTGCACCGACCACGCAACGCAAGCGTGCCGAACTCGGACTGCCGCCCCAGCACGGTCTGTTGGTCGAGTCGGTGATGGCGGACGGACCCGCCGCACGCGCCGGGATCCGTGTCGGCGACATCGTCACGCGGCTCGGCGACGTGCCGCTGTACTCGCTCACCTGCCTCGCCGGTGCCATCGACGGCCCGGCACCCTGGCGGGCATCGGTGTTCCGTGGTGCGACCACCGTCGCGGTGAAGATCGAACGGCAGGTCCCCGGACCAGCGCGGCGCTGAGCGGCGGAGACGATCGAACGTCACCATCGCTTCCCCGATGGTCGAC
>JBILUM010000613.1:0-2551 GCA_044370995.1 Ilumatobacteraceae bacterium
GACGAACGGACCGTTGAACCCGGGGCCGAAGCCCTCGGCGAGGAGGTCGTAGGCCTGGCGCGTGGTGGTGTCGGGGTTCGCGTTGCCCTCGTCGGCGAAGCCCATCCGCAGCGACAGCACGGGCGCCGCGAGGATCGCGAGCACGACCAGGCCGGCGCCGAGCGCGATCCACGGGCGGCGCTGCACGACGCGGCTCCACTTGTACGGCAACGTCTGCTCGGCCGGTTTGCGGGGTCGCGGCGGCAGCTCGCGCTGCAGCGGCTTCAGCACGAAGCCGGCGAGCAGCGTGACGATGGCGAGTGGGAAGCCGACGAGCAGCGGGCTGATCGACAGGCCGGCGCCGAACAGCGCGAGGGCAACGAAGCCGGCGGCGATGATGCCGCGCCAGCGGGTGACCTCGACGCGGTGCTGGGCGAAGCCGAGCAGCGCCGGCAGCAGGGTGATCGACGCGAGCATCGTGACCGCCACGGTGCTGGCCGCGCCGATGCCCAGGCCCGACACGAACGCCAGCCCCATCAGCAGCATGCCGAGCAGCGAGACGACCACCGTGATGCCGGCGAAGACCACCGCGCGGCCGGCGGTGTCCATCGCCGTGTACGTGGCCTCTTCGAAGCTCTGACCGGCGTGCAGGTTCTCGCGGTACCGGGTGACGATGAACAGCGCGTAGTCGATGCCGACCGCGAGGCCGATCATCGCCCCGAGCGTGGTGGCGAAGTCGGGCACCGTCGTGAGATGGCTCATCAAGCCGACGAGGGAGATGCCGACCCCGACACCGAAGAGGGCGACGCCGATCGGGAGACCCATCGCGAGCACCGAGCCGAACGCGAGGATCAGCACGATGACCGCGAAGCCGAGGCCGATCAGTTCCGACTTGGGGGGCTCGAACTCGGCGAGCGCCTGGCCACCGACTTCGATCCTCAGTCCGTCGAGCGTCGGCAGCTTTTCGACGATCGACGTGCCGACCGCCGCCATCTCGACCTGGTCGAGTGAGTCGGACAGGTTGACCTGTGCGAACGCGATCGTGCCGGTGGGGTCGATCTGGCCGAGGCTGGTCGGGTCGTACGGGCTGACGATGCTGACGCCGTCGATGGTCGCCACCTCGTCGAACAGTGCGGTCATCGCCGCCTGGACGGCCGGGTCGGACACCCCCTGCTCGGCCTCGAACACAATCGTGCCACCCTGGCGACCGGCGCCCACACCGGGGAACTCCTCCTCGAGCAGGCTGAAGCCACTGGCGCTCTCGGAGGCGGGGATCTCGAACCTGCTCGAGTAGGCCGAGCCCACCAGGGCGGTGATCAGTGCGGTGCCGATGAGGGCCACCAACCAGGCGGCGAGCGTGGCGCGGCGGTGCACGAAGCACCAGTGTCCGAGACGAGCGATCATGAGGGGGTCGCTTCCTGTCCGTGAGGGGGGTGGCGGCGGCCGGGGCCGAAGGGCCGAGGATGCCGGGATCTAGCGATCGATGGTGACCTTGACGGTCCGGGGGGAGCCGTTGTCGTCACGGAAACACTACCGTTCGAGGCATCGTGGAGCCTGTGGAGATGTCGCACGAGCGACCGGACGAGCGTCTCGGATGGAACTCATCGCTCGCGGCAGCCTGGGCCGAGCTCGGCCGCCCGCGCCGACCTGGACGTGCATCACGCCTCGACCGCGGGTGGAGCACGGTCATGTACGACGTCGACGAGCCCTCGGTGCGGGTGCGCAACATCGGCGCGGACGTCGCCGTCGGTGACTGGGTGATCATCAGCGACGACGGCGAGCGGGTCGAGACCGTCATCGAGCGCTTCAGCGCATTCACCCGTCGTGCCTCGTTCGAGGGCAACCGGGCTGTCGCCCACACGATCGCCGCGAACATCGACACCGTCGTCCTGGTCCACTCCCTCACCACGCCGCCGAACCAGCGGCGGCTCGAGCGCGAGCTGATCCTCGCGTTCGACAGCGGCGCGCGCCCGGTGGTGGTGGTCACCAAGGACGACCTCGTCGACGACCCGGCGGCCACGATCGCGTCGCTCGAGGCCGTTGCCAGCGGCGTGCCGGTCATGCGCGCGAGCGGTATCAGCGGTACCGGTGTCGATCGGCTGCGAGACCTGGTGCCGCTCGGGCAGACGATGGCGTTGCTCGGAGCGAGCGGCGTCGGCAAGAGCACGCTCATCAACGCCCTCGTCGGCGGCGGCGACCTGTTGCGCACGAGCGAGGTGCGAGAGAACGACGGCCGGGGGCGCCACACCACCACGGCCTGTGAGCTGGTCCGCCTCCCCGGCGGCGAGCACGGCTGGTTGATCGACACCCCGGGCGTGCGAGCCGTCAGCTTGTGGAGCAGCGGCACCGGCATCGAACGGGCCTTCGCCGACGTGTTCGACCTGTCGGAGCGGTGCCGCTTCCGCGACTGCAAGCACGAGGACGAACCCGGGTGCGCGGTCAGCGCGGCGATCGCCGCCGACACCCTCGATCCCCGTCGTCTCGATGCGATGAAACGGCTCGTCGCCGAGGAACACGCGCTCGAGGAGGAGCAGCGGGCCTGGGAGAAGGCGCAGGACAAGCGAGGCATGCG
>JBILUM010000614.1:0-2549 GCA_044370995.1 Ilumatobacteraceae bacterium
CTGTTCGGCAGAGACGAGCAGGCTCTCGAGAATGCGCTCGCCCGCCTTGTCGTGCACGACGACGTCGTAGAGGCTGTCGCACTCGGGCGTCGCGTACTCGGGATGCGAGCCGACGTCGAGGTAGAGGCGGGCACCGTTCTGGAGGAACACGTTGCTGCTGCGTCCCCAGCTGACGACCTTGCGGAACAGATAGCGCGCGACCTCGTCGGGGCTGAGCCGACGCTGCCCCCGCAGGGTGCAGGTCACGCCGTACTCGTTCTCGAGTCCGTAGATCCGCCGCTCCATGGGGACAACCTAGCCACACTTCCCGAACGGCGTCGGCCCACCCGGGCAGCGGATCAGCGGGCAGCGGATCAGCGGGCGGCGGTGAAGCGGACCGTCTCGCCTGCTGGGCGTTGCGCGACGACACCGAGGTCGGCCGGGTCGACGACGGCGATCACCGGGTAACCGCCGGTCGCCGGATGGTCGGCGAGCATCACGATCGGCAGACCGTCGGGCGGCACCTGGATCGCGCCTTCGAGCAGACCCTCGCTCGGGAGTTCATCGTGCCGCATCCGTTCGAGCGGTCGTCCCTCGAGGCGCAGCCCGACCCGATCGCTCGCGGGCAGTACCTCCCACGCGGTCGCGAGCAACGCGCCCCACGCACCCTCGTCGAACCGGTCGAGCCGGGGCCCGGGCCACAGTCGAACGGGCCGATCCAGCGGACGAGGCACCGCCGGATGCGTCGAGGCACGCGCCTCGGGATCGACGCCCAGGCGCAGCACGTCACCGTCGCGACCGTCGATCCCACCCCGCACACACACGTAGGTGCGGGCCCCGCCGCGGAGCCGCCCGATGCGCAGCGTCGCCCCCGCCGGCAGCACCACGGGAGCGCCCCACCCGACCGGCGGGCCGCCGTCGACGTGCACGTCGGCCGGACTGCCCGTCACGACGACCATGGTCGCCGCGGTGCACCGCACCAGGAGTCCGCCCGAGGTCTCGATCCCCGCGACGCGCCGATCGTTGCCCACCAGCCGGTTGCCGAGTTCCAGCGCGGCGAGGTCGACCGCTCCCCCGCGGCTCCGCCCGAGATGTGCGAGCCCGACCAGGCCCCCGTCGCGCACCGACCCTGCGATGCCCCACGCCACGACCTCCAGCACCGTCCCGCTCATGCCGACACGAACCTGACGCGCATGCCCGGTTCGAGCAGCCCGGGCGAGTCGCGCCGCTCGTCCCACATCGCGACGTCGGTGTGTCCGAGCAGTCGCCAGCCGCCGGGTGAGGCCGACGGGTACACGGCGGACCACTCGCCCGCGATCGCCACCGAGCCGGCGTCGATCCGGGGCCGCGGCGTCGATCGCCGCGGCACCTGCAGCTCGGGCGGCAGGCCGACGAGGTACCCGAACCCGTGCATGAACCCGCAGAACGCCACCGTGTACACCCCGCCAGAATGCAGTTCGATCACTCGGTCGACGGCGAGGCCGGTGAGGTCGGCGACCTCCTCGAGGTCGATGCCGTCGTAGCGGACCGGGACGACGAGCTCCGGGCCGACGCCGGTCGCGAGCGGTGACGATGCGGCCAGCACTTCGCGGATGGCCGACGTGTCGCCGCCGTCGTGCACGACGAGCACGGTGCGCGCCCCGGGCACCACCTCGCGCACCGTCGGGAGGTCGGCGCGGCGGAGCTCGGCGCTCGCGCCCATCACCGCCTCGATCGAGTCGAACTCCGCCAAGAACGCACGCGGCCCGTACGGCAGGAAGCGCACCTTCGGCTCGGTCACGCGTGGCTCACACGAAGGGTTCGACGAGGTGGCCGGCATCGACCAGCGCCACCCGTACCGCACCGGCGAGCGTGGCGGCACCCGGGGTGTCGCTGTGCACGCAGATCGACCGGACGCCCTGATCGACGAGACGCAGCGCCTGGGCGACCACCTGGTCGACCTCGGTGAGCAGTGCGCCCGCCTGCGATCGGGGGACGAGCCGCCCGTCGGCGGTGTACCCGCGATCGGCGAAGCCCTCGTGCACGAACCGCACACCGCTCGACGCGGCCGCCTGCTCGACGGCCGAGCCCGGCAACCCGAGCAGCGGCAGCGACCCGCCGTGGGCGACCAGCGCCTCCACCACCGCCGACGCCTGTGCCTCGTGGTGCACGATCGCGTTGTAGAGCGCACCGTGCGGCTTCACGTAGCCGACCGCCGTGCCCTCGACGGTGGCCAACCGTTCGAGCGCGCCCACCTGGTACAGCATCGAGTCGATCAGCTCGAGCGGATCGACGTCGATGAACCGGCGGCCGAAGCCGGCCAGGTCGGGGTAGCTCACCTGCGCGCCGACCACGACGCCGAGCTCGGCCGCGACATGGCACGTGCGACGCATGATCGTCGGGTCGCCGGCGTGGAACCCGCAGGCCACGTTGGCCGACGAGATGACGTGCAGCAACCCGTCGTCGTCGCCGAGCGACCAGCGACCGAACCCCTCGCCGATGTCGGCGTTGAGGTCGACCGACGCGCCCATCGGGCCGACGCTCAGCTCTCGGGCGTGGCCGGCGGGTCGGCCGGCGCGTCGGCGGGTGCC
>JBILUM010000045.1:0-9495 GCA_044370995.1 Ilumatobacteraceae bacterium
ACGCGGCGTCGCGGCCGACAGCGCCCGGCCGGTCCACCACGACGTCGTCGAGCTCGACGACTGCACGGTGATCGTCGATCCCACCCCGGACGGCCGGGAGCGCCTCGTGGTCGCCCTGCGCAAGCTCGCCGAGAACGACCAGCTCAGCGAGCCCGCCGTCGCCGCTGCGCTGCTGTCACCCGCCGCCACCGAACCCGATCTCGTGCTGCTGCTCGGTACGTCCGACCGCCTGCCCGAATCGCTCGTGTGGGAGTTGGCGTACGCGGAGATGGTCTACGTCCCGGTCGCCTGGGCCGACCTGCGCGAGCAACACCTGACCGATGCGATCGAGGCGTACCGCCACCGACACCGCCGCTTCGGCGGGCTCGACTAGGCGCCCGTGGCCAACCCGCTCTACCGCGACACCGCGGTCGTGCTGCGCACCTACAAGCTGGGTGAGGCCGACCGGATCGTCGTGCTGCTCACCGAGCACCACGGCAAGGTGCGCGCCGTCGCCAAGGGCGTCCGCAAGACGATGTCGAAGTTCGGCGCCCGGCTCGAGCCGTTGAGTCACGTGAAGCTGCTGCTCTACCAGGGCCGCGAGCTCGACATCGTGAGCCAGGCCGAGTCGGTCGAGACGCTCGCGCCGCTGGTCGGCGACCTCGACCATCTCACCAACGGGCTCGCCATCGTGGAAGCCGTCGACCAACTGACGATGGACCGCGAGCCGGTGCCCCACATCTACCGAATGCTGGTCGGTGCCCTGCGCACGGTCGCCGAGCGCTCGGGCCCGCTGGTCGTGCCCGCGTTCTACTGGAAGCTGCTGGCCTCCGAGGGCGTGCGGCCCGAGCTCGACGAGTGCGTGCGCTGCGGGGCCACCGAGCCGCTGGTGGCATTCGACGTGCTCGAGGGTGGGGTGCTGTGCCGTTCGTGCCGCACCGGTGCGCCGATCTCGTCCGACGCGCTCGACGTCACCCGCATGATCCTGGGCGGCCGCTTGAACGAGGCCCTCGACCTGCCTGCCGGGCCGGTCACCCACGAGGTGGCGGGCCACGCGAACCGGGCGCTGGAGCACCACCTCGAGCGACGTCTGCGCACGGTGGCCATGTTCGAGGCCCACTGAGGCCGCTGGCCGCCCGTCCGAATCGACCGTCCTGCAGCCCGCGTCGGCCCGTAGCCTGTGGGCCGTGCCAGCGACCGACCTCGACCAGATCGTCAACCTCTGCAAGCGCCGTGGCTTCGTGTACCCCTCCGCGGAGATCTACGGCGGTTTCCGCTCGAGCTACGACTACGGCCCGCTGGGTTCGCTCATGCTCCGCAACGTGCGCGAGGCATGGGTCCGCACGATGGTGCAACAGCGCGACGACGTCGTCCTGATCGACGCCGCGATCCTCGGCCCGCCGGCCGTGTTCGAGGCCAGCGGTCACCTCGCCAACTTCAGCGACCCGCTCGTCGACTGCACGAAGTGCAAGCAGCGGTTCCGTGAGGATCACCTCACCGACCCCGACACCTGCCCGAACTGCGGCGCGAAGAACTCCTTCACCGAGTCGCGGGCGTTCAACCTCATGTTCAAGACCCAGGCCGGTCCGGTCGAGGGCTCGGGCACCGAGGTCTACATGCGTCCCGAGACGGCCCAGGGCATGTTCGTCAACTTCGTCAACGTCCTCCAGACCAGCCGCAAGAAGCCGCCGTTCGGCATCGCCCAGGTCGGCAAGAGCTTCCGCAACGAGATCACGCCCGGCAACTTCATCTTCCGCACCCGCGAGTTCGAGCAGATGGAGTGCGAGTTCTTCGTGCCCCCGGCCGACAGCGCGCAGTGGTACGAGTACTGGTGTGACGCCCGGTTCAACTGGTACGTCGACCTCGGCATCCCGGCCGACATGTTGCGCCTCCGAGCTCACGACGCCGACGAGCTGAGCCACTACTCGGCCGGCACCAGCGACGTCGAGTTCATGTACCCGTGGGGCTGGGGCGAGCTCGAGGGCATCGCCCAGCGCACCGACTTCGACCTCAAGCAGCACGCGCAGCACTCGGGTGAGAAGCTCGACTTCTTCGACCAGGCCACCAACGAGCGCTACGTGCCGTACGTGATCGAGCCCGCCGGCGGTGTCAACCGCGCCATGGCCGCCTTCCTGCTGGCCGCCTACGACGAGGACGTCGTCAACGACGAACCCCGCCAGGTGCTGCGCCTGCACCCGCGCCTCGCGCCCTACAAGGTGGCGGTGCTGCCGCTCAGCAAGAAGGACACGCTCACGCCGCTGGCCAAGCAGGTGTACGCCACGCTGGCCGACCGCTACATGGTCGACTACGACGAGACCCAGGCGATCGGTCGCCGCTACCGCCGGCAGGACGAGATCGGCACGCCGCTGTGCGTCACGGTCGACTTCGACTCCCTCGAGGACGGTGCGGTCACGATCCGCGAGCGCGACACCACCAACCAGGTGCGCGTGCCGATCGCCGACCTCGAGACCGAGATCCGCGCCCGCCTCGGCTTCTGACCAGCAGCTGACCGCTACGGCGCCTCGGCGAGGGGGAGTCGCACCTCGAACGTGGTGCCCTCACCGATCGCGCTGGTGACGCTCACGCGTCCGTGCATCGCCTCCACCAGCTGCTTCACGATTGCGAGGCCGAGCCCGCTCGAGCTCTCGTGTCGGGCCGGCCGACGCCTCGCGACGTAGAGGCGTTCGAACACGTGTGGCAGGTCGGCCGGGTCGATGCCGTGACCGTCGTCGGCCACGGTCATCACGGCCCACTCACCGCCGGTCCCTCGTTCGAGAGACGTACGAACCACCACGCCGGCCGTCGCGTACTTCATCGCGTTCTCGATCAGATTCGCCGCCACCTGGCCGAGACGGTCGTGATCGGCCGACACCGGCAGCGGAAGCCCACTGCCGAGGGCTCGGATCATCAGCCCCCGCTCGGCCGCGTCGGGCTCGAAGCCCTCCGCTGCGACCGCCGCGAGTCGACCGAGGTCGACCGGTTCGAGGTGCAGCGAGAAGCTCGACGTCTGGAGCTTCGCCAGGTCGAGCAGGTCGGCGACCAGCCGTTCGAGCCGACGCGCCTCCGATGAGATCACCGCTGCGGCCCGCGCCGGATCGCCGGCGCCGTCGGAGATCGCCTCGGCGTACCCGCGGATCGAGGTGAGCGGGGTGCGCAGGTCGTGGCTGACCGACAGCAGGAACTGCTGCTCCAACGCCCGCGCCCGTTCGAGGGACTCGGCCATCTCGTTGACGTGGCGGGACAGCTCGACCAGTTCCTCGCCGGCCCGGCCCGACGGCGTGGGGAGGCGGGTGTCGAGTTCGCCGGCGGCGATGCGGGTCGTGGCTGCGGACGCGGCGCGGATCGGTTGGGTGACGCGTCGGCCGACGAGGATCGCGGCGAGCAGCGCGAGCAGTGCGGACGCGATCGCAGCGAGCACGAAGTAGCGGGCGGCCGGACCCAGTCCGGCGTTCGCCTCCTGCGACAGCACGATGACGCCGGTGCGCCCCTTCGGCAGGTCGAACGGCGCGGCAGCGTGGACGAGGTCGCCGTCGTGGCCGCTGACGAGACGGCCCTGTTGGAGCGATTCGATGTCGAGCATCGTCTCGTCCACGCCGGCCGGGAGTTGGTCGGCCTCGATCGCACCGTCGGGCGACACGGCGAGCACCGCGAACCCGTCGAGGTCGACGACCCGTCGGAGTAGCGTCAGGTTCCGCAACCGTTGACGCTGCTGGTCTTCGGTGAGCTCCTCACCGTCGGACTCGTCGAAGAACAGGGCCACGTTTGTGGCGGTGTTGAAGGCCTGCTCACGCAGGTTGGTCTCGGTGTCGGCACGGGCACGGACGTTGGCCAGCACGAGCGTGCCGAGCCCGGCGATCACCAGCGTGGCCGTCACCAGGCCGACCATGAGCACCACGAGTCGCCGCGTCATCGCCGACCAGTCTGCACGGAGGTCATGAGCAAGGTGTGAGGTCGCATCGTCGATCGGTCGCGTCTGGGTCGGGGATCGGACGCCAGGTCGGGGACGTCACCCGAGCCGGTACCCCACGCCCCAGACGGTGGCGAGCGGCAGGTCGTCGCCCACCTTCTTGCGGAGCTGCCGGACGTGCACGTCGACGGTGCGGTCGTCGCCGAACCAGTCGGCCCCCCACACCCCGTCGAGCAGCTGCTGCCGGCTGAGCGCGATGCCCTGGTTGCGGGCCAGGTGTGCGAGCAGGTCGAATTCCTTCGTGGCGAGGGCGACGGGCCCCGACCCGGTGCGCACCTCGCGACGGGCGACGTCGATCACGATGCCGTCGCCGATCTCGAACGAGGTCTGCTCGGCCGCGGGGGCGGCGACGCCGCGCCGGAGGATGGCCTTCACCCGGGCCACGAGCTCGCGCGGCGAGAACGGCTTGGTGACGTAGTCGTCGGCACCCAGTTCGAGCCCGAGTACCCGGTCGATCTCGCCGTCGCGGGCGGTGAGGAACAGCACGGGCAGCGCTGCGGTGGCCGGCGTGGCGCGGATGCGACGGCACACCTCGAAACCGTCGATGTCGGGCAGACCCACGTCGAGCACGCACAGCACCGGCCGGTGCTGGGCGATCAGCTCGAGCCCTCGCTCGCCAGTGGCGGCCTGCAGGACCCGGAACCCGGCCTCGCGCAGATACAGGTCGACGAGGTCGGCGATGTTGGGGTCGTCCTCGACGATCACCACGGTCCGCTCGTCCTTGCCGGCCGACGTGACCGCAGGAGAGGTGGGGTCGCTCGCGTTCGCCACGTTCGACATGCTGGCACGCTGGTACGGTGCCCGGGTCGATCCCCGACCCGGGGACACGTACGTGAGAAGGAGCATCGGCATGGCCGACATCGGCGTCATCGCGAAGATCACCGCTCAGGACGGCAAGCGTGCCGACCTCGCCGCCGCCCTGCAGGGCGCACTCGACGCGGCCGAGACCGAGCCGGGCACGATCTACTACATCCTCCTCGAGGACTTGGTCGACGCGAACGCACTGTGGATGTACGAGATGTACGAGAACCAGGCCTCGCTCGACAGCCACATGGGCTCCGATGCGTTCAAGGCGCTCGGCCCGGCGATCGGTCCGTTCCTCGCCGGCCGTCCCGAGCTCACCTTCTGCAAGCCCATCGGCGGCAAGGGCGCCTGAACCCCGCTCGACGAAAGGGCCCGATGGCCACCTATCTCGACAAGATCCTGGCGCGACACCGCGAGGTCGCCTCGCTCGACGATCGTCCGCTCGGCGACCTGGTCGAGCGCGCCCGCGCGATGCCGCCGGCGCGCGGCTTCGCGGCTGCGTTGCGGGCCGGTGACGGTCTGCAGGTGATCAGCGAGATCAAGCGGCGATCTCCGTCGAAGGGCGATCTCAACATCGGTCTCGATCCGGCGGAGTGGGCAGCGAGCTACGAACGCGGTGGCGCCGCATGCCTGAGCGTGCTCACCGACGTCGAGCATTTCGGCGGGTCGGTCGCCGATCTGCAGGCGGCCCGAGCGGCGTGCTCGTTGCCAGTGCTGCGCAAGGACTTCACGGTGTCGGTCCGCGACGTGTGTGATGCGCGGTTGATGGGGGCCGACTGCGTCCTGCTCATCGCCGCCGCGCTCGCCCCGGACGAGCTCGTCGAGTTCCACGGGCTCGCCGCGTCGATCGGGCTCGACGTGCTCGTCGAGATCCACGACGAGCACGAGCTGGCGGCCGCCCTCGCCGCCGAGGCGACCCTCATCGGGGTGAACCAGCGCGACCTCGTCACCTTCCAGGTCGACCACGAGCGGGCGCTGCGAATGGCGGGCGTGATTCCCGACGATGCGGTGAAGGTGGCCGAGAGCGGCGTGCGCGGCGCCGAGGACGCGGCAGCGCTGCACGCGGCGGGGTACCACGCGGTGTTGGTGGGCGAGACGTTGGTGACGAGCGGCGACCCCGCCGCCACCATCGGACTGCTGCGCGGTACACACTGACGCACGTCACGTCGGTCGCGTCCAGGAACTCGCGGAACGAATCCTCGTCCGAGCGGGCGCGAGGGGTACCGTTTCCCCTCGTGTTCGTGAAGATCTGCGGGATCACCAATGAGGACGACGCGCTGTTCGCCGTCGCGATGGGTGCCGATGCTGTGGGCTTCGTGTTCGCGCCGTCCACCCGTCAGGTCGCCGCCCAGCAGGTGTACGACATCACCCGTCGCCTGCCGCCCGAGATCCTCACCGTGGGCGTCTTCCGCGACGAGCACCCCGACCGCGTGATCGACACCGTCCACCGCGCCGGCCTGAAGGCTGCGCAGCTCCACGGGTTCGAGTCTCCCGGCATGGTCGCCGACGTCGCGGCACAGGTGCGATGGGTCATCAAGGCGGTCGTCGCCGGCAGCCGCGATGCCGCCCGGGCTGACGAGTTCGGTACCGACATGATCCTCGTCGATGCACCATCGCCCGGCTCGGGGCAGGTCTTCGACTGGTCGCTGCTCGCCGATCTTCCCGAGGGACCGCGCTACATCCTCGCCGGGGGCCTCGACCCCGACAATGTCGGTCTGGCCGTCGCCACGGCGAACCCGTGGGGTGTCGACGTGTCGAGCGGGGTCGAACGCAGCCCGGGTCGCAAGGATCCCCTGAAGGTGAAGGCCTTCGTCGAGCGGGCGCGAGCAGCGGCACCGGAGCGTCACATCGGGCCCGACGAACTTCCCTACGACTGGGCCGACGAGCTCTGATCCCCAGCGGTTCGAGCGCCGGTCAGCCGCCGCAGATCCCGTCCGAGCCACATCCACCCCCGAGCCAGCCACCAATCCAGCCCCTCCCTTGGAGACGACATGACCCTCATGGCAGAACCCTCGTCCACCGGCCGCTTCGGCGAGTTCGGCGGTCGCTTCGTGCCCGAGACCCTGGTGCCCGCGTGCCAGGAACTCGAGGTGGCGTTTCGCGAGGCCTGGGCAGACCCGTCGTTCCGGCTGGAGTTGCACGAGACCCTGCGCGACTACGCAGGGCGTCCGTCGATCATCACCGAGTGCAAGAACCTCGGACGCGAGCTCGGGATCCGACTCGTGCTCAAGCGCGAGGACCTCAACCACACCGGCTCGCACAAGATCAACAACGTCCTCGGCCAGACGCTGCTGGCCAAGCGCATGGGCAAGAAGCGGATCGTCGCCGAGACCGGCGCCGGTCAGCACGGCGTGGCGAGCGCGACCGCTGCGGCGCTGATGGGCCTGGAATGCAAGGTGTACATGGGTGCCGTCGACGTGGAGCGTCAGGAGCTCAACGTGTTCCGCATGCGCCTGCTCGGCTCGGACGTCGAAGCGGTGCACAGCGGCAGCCGCACGCTGAAGGACGCCGTCAACGAGGCCATGCGCGACTGGGTGGCCACGGTGGAGAGCACCCACTACTGCCTCGGTTCGGTGATGGGGCCGCATCCGTACCCATGGATGGTGCGCGAGTTCCACCGCGTGATCGGCGACGAGGCCCGCGAGCAGTGTCGCGCCGCGTACGGGTCCGACCCCGACGTGGTCGTGGCATGCGTGGGTGGCGGCTCGAACGCGATGGGCATCTTCAGCGGATTCGTCGATACCGACGCTCGACTCGTGGGCGTCGAACCCGCCGGCGGTGCAGCCGTCGGCCGTGGCGTGCCCGGTGTGGTGCACGGCATGCGGAGCTACCTCATGCAGGACGAGTACGGCCAGGTGCAGGAGGCCCACTCCATCTCGGCCGGCCTCGACTATCCCGGTGTCGGCCCCGAGCACTCCTATCTCGCATCGATCGGCCGGGCGGAGTACCCGGCGGTCACCGACGCCGAGGTGATCGAGGGCTTCCAGTTGCTCGCCCGCACCGAGGGCATCATCCCCGCGCTCGAGTGCGCGCATGCGCTGGCCTGGATCGCTCGCGAAGCCCATGCGTTCCAGGGGCAGACGGTGCTGATGAACCTGTCCGGGCGCGGCGACAAGGACGTCGCCCAGATGATGGAGATCCTGAAGTGAGCCAGACCCATACCGGCGCCGTCCTCGGCGCCTACGGGCGCATGGAGCAGAGCTTCCGCGACTCACGCGCCGCCGGCCGCAAGCTGCTCGTGCCGTACATCACCGGTGGCCTGCCTGGTTGGGAGGACGCGCTGCGCGCTGCTGTCGCTGCCGGCGCCGACGCGATCGAGATCGGCATCCCGTTCAGCGACCCGGTGATGGACGGCCCGGTGATCCAGGAGGCGTCGCAGCGCGCGCTCGACGCCGGGGCGACGCCGGTGTCGATCCTCGACCAGGTTCGGGCACTCGACGTCGACGTGCCGCTCGCGGTGATGTGCTACTACAACACCGTCCACCACGCCGGCCACCATCGCTTCGCCGAGCAACTGGTGGCAGCCGGTGTGTGCGCCGCGATCGTGCCCGATCTGCCACTCGAGGAGAGCGGCCCATGGTGCGAAGCGGCGGACGCGTCGTCGATCGAGACCGTCATGCTCGCTGCTCCCACCGCGCCCGACGAACGCCTGCCCCGGGTCTGTGCTCGGGCGCGTGGCTTCGTGTACTCGGTCGGTCTGCTCGGTGTGACGGGCGAACGCAGCGCGCTCGCCGCCACGGCGACCGCGCTGGCGACGCGGCTGAAGGCCGTGACCGACGTGCCGGTGCTCGTCGGTGTCGGTGTGTCGAACGCCGCGCAGGCACGCGAAGCGGTGCAGGTCGCGGACGGAGTGGTGCAGGGCGCGTCGGTGGTGCGCCGGCTGCTCGAGGGTGGCGCCGAGGCCGTGGGGGACTACATCGCCGAGGTCCGCGCCGCCATCGACGGCTGATCGACGGCTGATCGACGGCTGATCGACGGCTGATCGACGGCTGATCGGTGCCCGCTGACCCGGCTGATCCCGCCGCGCCCGCTGATACCCGCTGATACCCGCTGAGCTGCGATGTCGCGGAACGTGGCCCGGTGGGCACGAAATGTTGCATCCGTCATCGCCCGGGCGACGTAGAGCATCATGAACCCGCCGCCAACGGCGGACCGTGAACCTCCCAAGGAGCCCCCCCGATGAACCCGAAGACTTCTCGCTCGCGCCTCGTGCGCTCGATCACCGCCGTCGGTCTGGCCTCGAGCCTCGTGTTCGTCGCCGCCGCCTGCGGCGACGACGAAGAGGATGCCGCCCCGGCGACCACCGCCGCCCCGGTCGCGACCGAAGCCCCGACCGTCACCGACATGCCCGTCGCCGCCGGCGACATCGTCGAAGTCGCGAGCACGACGCCCGGCTTCACCACGTTGGTCGCCGCCCTGCAGGCCGCCGGCCTCGTCGAGACGCTGCAGGGCCCCGGTCCCTTCACGGTCTTCGCGCCCACCGACGACGCGTTCGCCGCGCTGCCGGAGGGTGCGCTCGACGCACTGCTGCTGCCCGAGAACAAAGACGCGCTCGTGAAGATCCTCACCTTCCACGTGGTCGCGGGCCAGGTCATGGCCGCCGACGTGACGGCCGGTGACGTGCCGACGGTCGAGGGCTCGAACCTCACCATCACCACCGACGGTGGCGTGAAGATCTTCGATGCGAACGTCACGCAGGCCGACGTCTTGGCGACCAACGGCGTCATCCACGTCATCGACCAGGT
>JBILUM010000615.1:0-2543 GCA_044370995.1 Ilumatobacteraceae bacterium
GGTTCCGCCGGTGACGACGGTTCCGCCGGTGACGACGGTTCCGCCGGTGACGACGGTTCCGCCGGTGACGACGGTTCCGCCGGTGACGACGGCTCCGCCGACGACGGCTCCGCCGACGACGGCTCCGCCGACGACGGCTCCGCCGACGTCATCCCCCACGACGACGACCGTGCCCAGCCCGACGACCACCATCCCTGGCCCGCCGCCGCCCCCGACGCAGCAGGTGACGCAGAACCTCGGCGTCACCAAGACCGGCAGCGGCGCACTCGTGCTCACGCAGCGCTGCGGCGTGTTCGGTGCGCTGCCGGCCACCAGCGACGCCGACCTCGGCGCCGTGGCCGCCCAGTCGGAGACCAACCCCTCCAACACGGTGGGGACGACCGCTCCGTGCGGGGTCGAGTTCGGCATGGCGAAGCTGATCTCGAGCGGACCGAAGGAGGGCCTGTACTTTGCAGCGACCGGCCGTCTGTCGCAGATCACTGTCACCGACACCCGCGCCGGCAACCTGCCGTGGTCCGTGACCGGTGTGGCCAGCAACTTCACCAACGGCGGCAACGGCGCGAACGATTCGTTCAGCGGCAACTTCCTCGGATGGCAGCCGATCGTGTCGTCGGTCTCGCGTGCCGATTCCTCGAACTCGGGGTCGAACTCGGGGTCGGCTCCGAAGGTCACGCCCGGACCCGTCGTCGAGCCGAGCGCGACGAACGGCCTGGGGAGCCCCAAGGTGCTCGCATCGACGACAGGAGGCCGGGGGGCCGGCACGGCGAAGCTCGATGCCCGACTGAAGCTCTACATCCCGGCATCGGTCTCGGACGGACGTTTCACGGCGACCCTGACGTTCACCGTCATCTGATGCCGAGCGGCCTCGCGTCGGACCTGGCCAACTGGTCCTGGTTCAGGCCGACGCGAGGTGTTCGGTGATCGCCGCGAAGTAGGCGGCGCCCACCGCGAAGAACTCGCCGTCGGCGTCCGGGTTCGACGAGTGCAGCACCATCGCCGAGTCGTGCTCGGTCGAGAGGTAGATGCTCTGCCCGTGGATGCCCGACGCGTAGAGCACGCGGCCGGAGTGGTGCGTGTACCACTGCGACCGGTACGAGAAGTCGCTGCCGCCGCCCTCGTTGCCCCACAGGCTCGGCCGCGGTGTGCCGCCGGCCTTCAGCCGGGCGATGACGGATGAGGGCACGAGCCGTCGACCGTTCCACACCCCGTCGTGTGCGACGAGCAGGGCCAGGCGGAGCAGGTCGGGCGCGGTGACGCACATGCCGCCGCCTGCGACGGCCTTGCCGAGTGGATCGGTGATGTAGAACGCGTCGCGCTCCGCGCCGACGTGCGCGTAGATGCGCTCCTCGAGCAGGTCGGCGATGGGCGTGCCCGTGACCGCTTCGATCACCCAGCCGAGCACCTCGGAGTTGGCGGTGACGTAGTGGAAGTCGACGCCGTGCTCGCCCCGCTTGCGCAGCGTGGGCAGATAGTCGTAGAGGCTGCGATGGGCCGTGACGTCGGGCGGTGTGGCCCGGAAGCCGGAGGCGTACGAGAACTGACGGATGTCTGATTGCGGGTCGTCGTAGATCTCGGTGAAGTCGATGCCGACCTCCATGTCGAGCACGTGGCGCACGGTGGCGTCCGCGAAGGCGCCGCCCGGTCGACCGAGCTCGGGGACGAGGTCGCTGACGAGCCGACGGTCGTCGAGCGCGCCCTCCTCGACGAGCATCTCCGCCAGCAGACCGGTGAACGACTTGGTGACGGAGAAGACGATGTGGCGGCTGCGCCGGGTCTGGCCGTTGCGGTACACCTCCTGGCGGATCTTGCCGTTGCGCCAGACGATCAGCGCGTCGACGTGTTCACGCTCGAGGTAGCTGTCGAGCGTGCGGGTCTCGCCGGTGTGATCGACGAAGGTGAAGCCCGACAGATCGGCGAGCTCGGTGGGGAGTTCGCTCACCGGCCCAGGGCCGCGATCGACGGTGGTGGTGGGCACGACCTGTTCGACGTGCTGGAACGACCGGTGCATCAGGTCGGGTCGCATCCAGTTCGCGTGGGTGACGTACCTGGGCGTCTGATCGGAACGGTCGTCGGGTGCCGGCATGGCCGGACTCTACCGATCGTCGGATCGCGTCATGACGTGGGTCGGATGGGCGGTCGCGCACGGCGAACGCCCCCGATCGGCGCCCCGTCCGATCCACCAACTCGAGCTGGATGCACTCGCGCGGACCGGCGAGCAGCGACGGCCCGTGTCCGGCGATCGGTCGCATCTCGTGGTTCTCCTCGCTGCGCGGTGCGCGTGGGCCGGCCACACTCGGACGACAGCCGACGCCAGGTTTCATCGGTGCCCGTCGCACGACTCGAGCGGCACCTCCGATTGCAGCGAGCGGCACCGTAGGATTTCGCACGTTCTTCCACGCGGAGCCTCACGCGGAGCTCCACGCGGATGACCCGCCTCCGTAGCTCAGTGGATAGAGCAACGGTTTCCTAAACCGCAGGTCGCAGGTTCGATCCCTGCCGGGGGCGCCACGAAGTCGCGGCGCAGCCGCCGTGTCATCGACATC
>JBILUM010000617.1:0-2537 GCA_044370995.1 Ilumatobacteraceae bacterium
GGACGGTTCGCCCCGAGTGGCGGGTGAGCTACGTGATGACCGACGGTGCCGCACTGCCGCTGGCGCTCAGCGATCTCGTCGCCGACCTCGACGGCCGGGGCTGGCTCGCCGGCACGATCACCGCAGGCCACGCGTTCGGCGGTGATCTCGAGGCGGTGAGCGTGCCGTCGGCGTTGCAGCTCGCGGTCGAGGAGCAACGGGCCGATCTCGTGGTCGTCGCCATGGGCCCCGGCGTGGTGGGAACGGGCCGTGCGCTCGGCACCACCGCGATCGAGACCGCGGCCGTCGCCTCCGCCGCCGTGCAGCTCGGGGCCCGGCCGATCATGATCGCCCGGGCGAGCGGCGCAGATGCCCGCGAGCGCCACCGGGGCATCAGCCACCACACCCGCACCTCGCTCGCGCTCGTGCCGACCTCGGTCGACGTCGCACTGCCGCCCGAGCTCGCCGACGAGGCGGCGTCGCTCGCGCCGCACCGCGTGCACGTCGTCGATCCCGACGACCTCGTCGGTGACATCGGCGCGCTCCTCGCGGCAGCCGACGTGCGGGTCACGACCATGGGTCGCGGGCCGGAGGACGATCCGATGTTCTTCCGCTCCGTGGCCGCGGCGACACTCCTTGCCGCCCGAAGCACCACCGAGGACGGTACGTTGTGCGCCGAATGAGCGATCAGCTGGGCAACGAGCCCGACACTCAACCCGAGCGCGTCCAGCCTCGCGACCTCCTCGACGACGGCGTCAGCAACCGACCGCAGCCGAAGAAGAAGATGAACCCACTCGTCGAGTGGCTCGTCGTGGTCGCCGTCGCGATCACCTCGGCACTCCTCGTGCGGGCCTACGTCGTGCAGCAGTTCGCCGTCGAGGGCGAGTCGATGCTCAGCACGCTGCAGGACGGCGACCGGGTGCTCGTCAACCGCCTCAGCTACCGCCTGCACGATCCGCGCCGCGGAGACGTCGTCGTGCTCAAGCGCTTCGACGGCAACGCCACCGAGCGCGACCTCATCAAGCGGGTCATCGGCCTGCCGGGCGAGACCGTCGAGGTCCGTTCGTGCGTCGTGTACATCGACGACCAGGAGTTGAAGGAGCCCTACATCGATCCGGTGATCCAGCAGCGCGACGGGTGTGGCAGCGACCAGGCGCCGATCCAGGTGCCCGAGGACTCCGTGTTCGTGCTGGGCGACCACCGCGGCAAGTCGAGCGACAGCCGCGCCTTCGGTCCCGTGGCCGACGACTTCCTGATCGGCCGGGCCTTCGTCATCATCTGGCCGGTCGGCGACTGGGCCTGGCTGTAGCCATCCGCCTGACCCGTGTCGGTGCGGGTCGATGGGTCCCACCGGAGCAGGTGTCGCCCGTGATGATCAGCGAGTGATCAGCGGGTGATCAGCGGGTGAGTGGGGGCCAACCCAGCTCGGCCCGATAGGCGTCGATCATCCGGTCGACCCAGTCGCTGTAGATCGCGTCGAGGCCCATCCGCAGCGCGGGGCGCAGGTCGTCGTGGTGCTGCAGGTCCCAGCCGAAGGCGAACCGCTCGAACCGGTGGAACAGCGCCACGAGGCCGCCGTTCCAGTCGGTGTAGTGCATGTTGATCCCGTCGATGCCCTCGTTCGCGAGCACAGCGGCACGCCGCTCGGGTCCCTCTTTGATCCGCTGCAACCGCGTCGAGTCGAGCAGTCGTACCCCCTGGTCGCGCAGGGGGAGCAGCTCCTGCCAGACGGGATGGCACAGCCAGAGCCGCTCGAGCATGTGCGGCGCGGCCTCGCGCGTCACGGCGATGACGGCCTCGCCGGTGCCGGGGGCCTTGAGGTCGAGCGAGAGCGAGTACCCCGTGCCACAGTGTTCGTAGAGATCGGCGAGCGTGGGGATGTGGCCGGGGAGGTCGGCCCGGGCGAACTCCGCGATCGGGCGCTTGCGCAACCGCCCCGGCACGACACCGTCGTGGTCGAGTACCACCTCGCCGTCGGCGGTCAGCCAGACGTCGCTCTCGAGGCCGGTCGCGCCGAGCTTCAGGGCCAGGGCGAACGCCTCGAGGGTGTTCTCCGGCGCGTGGGCGCGGGCGCCGCGATGGGCGAAGGTGATCGGGTCGTCGAGCATCGAGGGGAGCCGTTGCTGCACATCCCGCATCCTGCCACCCGAGCCCCGATCCGCGCCCGTCCGATTGCCCGTCCGATTGCCCGTCCGATTGCCGTTTTCCGTTGCCATTCCCCTTGCCGGCCCGTGCCTGTCGCTGCCGGTCAGGACACTGATGAACCGGTCGCGGAGTCTCCTAGACTCCCCGTCGTGTTCAACTTCAGCGGCAGCGAGATCGTTTTCCTGCTCCTGTTGGCGCTCATCATCCTCGGTCCCGAGAAGCTGCCGGAGGCCATCCGGAAGTTCGGGAAGACCTACGCCGAGTTCAAGAAGGTCACCACCGGGTTTCAGAGCGAGCTGAAGCAGGCCCTCGACGAGCCGATGCGCGAGATGCGCGAGACCGCCGACATGTTCAAGCAGGCCGCCACCTTCGACGTCACGAGCCCGCTCGAGGAGGCTGCAGCGTCGCTGAAG
>JBILUM010000616.1:0-2537 GCA_044370995.1 Ilumatobacteraceae bacterium
CGAGCAACTGCCGCGCCGACTCCTCGATCGTGAGCTCGACGGCCGCCCGATTGCCGCCGGCCACCTTGTCGGGCGAGAGAGCGATCGCGCCGAAGCGCGCCACTGCGTCCACGATCGCGTCGTCGCTGAAGGTCACCCGGTGGCTCACCCAGTCGTCGTACACGTCGGGCCCTGCGAAGCGGAGCACCATGTCCTCCACCCAGTCGGTGGCGACCCAGCCCGTCGCTCCGTCGGCGCGGATGCCGATGCACCAGGGCGTCGTGTCCTCGGCGACGAGCGCGTCGGTCATCGCCGTGAGCTCGTCCCACGACGCGGGCACCTCCAACCCACGGTCGGCGAACACGCGCGGCGAGTACCAGACGAGGCTCTTCAACGTCAGCTGGTACCAGGCACCGTAGGCCTGACCGCCGAACTCGACGAGATCGGTCAGCTCGGTCGGCAAGCCCTCGACGGCCGGCGCCGCCAGATCTCCTGTCCACGGCAACGCGAACCCGTCCTCGACGATCGTGTCGAGCAGACCGGGTTGGGGCAGCAACGCGAGATCGGGTGGGTCGCCGCGGCGCAGCCGCTCGAGCAGATCCGCCTCGAAGTTCGTCGACCCGACGAAGCGCACGTCGATGCCGGTGGACGACTCGAAGCCGGCGACGGAG
This sequence comes from Ilumatobacteraceae bacterium, assembly GCA_044370995.1. Taxonomy (GTDB): domain Bacteria; phylum Actinomycetota; class Acidimicrobiia; order Acidimicrobiales; family Ilumatobacteraceae; genus VFMC01. The sequence goes on from JBILUM010000616.1 coordinate 651, forward strand.
GCGATGAAGTCGTCGACATCGGCGTCGCTCAGGGTGCCGAACACCGTGACCACGCGAGTCGATCGCGCCGGCCGGTCCGCGCACGACGCGAGCGAGAGGGCGGAGATCGCGATGACCGCTGCGACCGCGATCGATACGGGCTTCCTGGTCACCGTCCTGGTCACCGTCCGACGGCCCGTGCGCACCACGGCACGACCGTACCAAGACACCCCGGTGCGCAGATGCCCTTCCCGTCGATCAGCGGTTCAGCGCACCAGTTCGAGGCCTTCGAGGCCACCTGCAGCACGCCACTCCTCGAGCACCTCGATGAACTTGATCGCGCCGGCGCCGTAGCTGCTGTTGCGCGCGCTGCGCTGCGCGGGCTGACCCTCGTTGTTGTAGTACCCCGGTGTGCACGCCTCGAGGAACTTCTGGTTGTTCACCGCGAGCCCCTCGATGGTCCGCACCCACTCGGCCTCGGCCTCGGCGGACGCCTCCACCACACGCACGTCGTCGCGGAAGGCGTGCTGCAGGATGTACGCCAGGTGCCGGCTCTGCTCGTCGATCATGTGCGGGAAGTTGACCGTGAACCCCGACTGCACGTTGCTGAAGATGAAGCAGTTCGGGAACCCCCGGCTGTGCATGCCGTGGAGGGTCGACGCGCCGTCGGCCCACTTGTCGGTGAGGGTCAGGCCGTCGCGCCCGTAGAGCTCGTACCCCGACCGACGGGTGTAGTCGGTGCCGACCTCGAAGCCGGTCGCGTAGATGATGCAGTCGAGCTCGTACTCGACACCGTTGGCGACGATGCCCCGCTCGGTGATCCGCTCGACACCCCGCCCGTGGGTGTCCACCAGGGTGACGTTCGGCCGGTTGAACGTGTCGAGGTACTCGTCGTGGAAGCAGGGTCGCTTGCAGAACTGCCGGTAGTACGGCTTGAGCGCCTCGGCGGTCGACGGGTCGTTCACCATCGTCTCCACGCGTGAGCGGATCGACTCCATCTTCTCGAAGTCGGCGAGTTCCACCGCCTCGCCGGGATCGGTCCCGGCGTCGATCGCGCCGCGGCGCATCATGATCAGCAGCTTGCCGATGATGTCGGTCCAGCCGTCGTTCACCAGGTCCTCGGGCTCGAACACGCCAGACACCAGGTTGTTGAAGTTCTCCATGCGCCGGCGCTGCCACCCGGGCTCGAGCGACTCGGCCCACTCGGGATCGGTCGGTCGGTTGTCGCGAACGTCGATCGACGACGGCGTGCGCTGGAACACGAACAGCTCCTGTGCGCCCTCGCCGAGATGCGGCACACACTGCACGGCGGTGGCACCCGTTCCGATGATGCCCACGCGCTTGTCGGCCAACCGGTCGAGCCCGCCCGACGAGTCGCCGCCGGTGTACGCATAGTCCCAGCGGCTCGTGTGGAACGTGTGCCCCTGGTAGGTCTCGATGCCCGCGATGCCGGGCAGCTTCGGCCGGTGCAGCGGGCCGTTCGCCATCACCACGAACCGGGCACGCATGCGATCACCACGGTTGGTGGAGATGACCCAGCGGGCATCGCTGTCGTCCCACCGCAGTTCGGTGACCTCGGTCTGGAAGACGGCGTTGCGGTACAGGTCGAAGTGGCGGCCGATCGCCCGGCTGTGCTCGAGGATCTCGGGGGCCTTCGAGTACTTCTCCTTCGGCACGTAGCCGATCTCCTCGAGCAGCGGGAGGTAGATGTACGACTCGACGTCGCACGCGGCGCCGGGATAGCGGTTCCAGTACCAGGTGCCGCCGAAGTCGCCGCCCTTCTCGATCACACGGATGTCCTCGACACCGGCCTCACGAAGTCGCGCACCGGCCAACAGGCCGCTGAACCCGCCGCCGATCACGGCGACGTCGACGGTGTCGTGCAACGGGCCGCGCTCCACCGGCGCG
>JBILUM010000618.1:0-2535 GCA_044370995.1 Ilumatobacteraceae bacterium
GGCCGACCTCGACGGCCTGGCCCACCTCGACCAGCACCTTCACGATCGTGCCCTGCATCGGCACCTCGACGTTGCCCGAACCGGCAGCACCGCCACCACCGCCACCGCTCGACGAGCGGGCCGGCTTCTTGGCGGCCTTGGCCGGACCAGCGGACACCATCGGCATGTCGGGCACCCACATCTTCACGTCGAAGCGCTTGCCGTTGACCTCGACGGTGGTGTTGCGCTGCACGAGCGGGTCCTCACCCTCGGCAGGAGCGGTCGGCTTCGGCGCTTCCACGTTCGACAGGTCGAGCTTCTCCTCGACCCACTTGGTCGAGTGCAGCATCGCCTGGAAGTCGGGATGCTGCAGGATCGCGATGTCGGCCGGGATGGTGGTGGCCACGCCCTCGACCACCATCTCCTCGAGCGCGCGGATGGTGCGGGCGATCGCGGTCGGGCGATCCTTGCCCCAGACGATCAGCTTGCCGACCAGGTTGTCGTAGTACTGGCTGATCGTGTCGCCGCTCTCGTACCCGCCGTCCCAGCGCACGCCGAAGCCGTCGCTCGGAACCAGCTTGGTGATCGTGCCGGGGGAGGGGAGGAACTTGCCGCCCGCCGGGTTCTCGGCGTTGATGCGCACCTCGATGCCGTGGCCCCGACGCTCGGCAGCGACCTCGGCCTGGGTCATGGGCAGGTGCTCGCCGCTGGCGACCCGGATCTGCCACTCGACCAGGTCGATGCCGGTGATGACCTCGGTGACGGGATGCTCCACCTGCAGGCGGGTGTTCATCTCGAGGAAGAAGAACTCATCGTCCTGGTAGATGAACTCGACCGTGCCGGCGTTGTAGTAGCCGACCGCCTTGGCCGCCTTGATGGCTGCCTCGCCCATGGCCTCTTCGATGCCGGGGGCCATGCCGTACGAGGGGGCCTCCTCGATCAGCTTCTGGTGACGACGCTGTGCCGAGCAGTCGCGCGTGCTGACCCACACCACCTCGCCGAAGGTGTCACCGACGATCTGCACCTCGACGTGGCGCGGCCAGGTCAGGTAGCGCTCGATGTAGATCTCGTCGCGGCCGAAGAACGCCTTGGCCTCGCGCTTCGCGCTGTCCATCGCCTCCTGGACCTCGTCGGCGGACCGGATGACCTTCATGCCGCGACCGCCACCGCCGTAGGCGGCCTTGATGACGAGCGGCCAACCGAACTCGTTGCCGAACGCCAGGATCTCGTCGGCCGAGGTGATGAACTCGGTGGTGCCGGGCACGATCGGGGCGCCGCCGCGCTGAGCAGCCTTGCGCGAGCTGACCTTGTCGCCCATCTCGTCGATCGCTTCGGGCGGCGGGCCGATGAACGCCACCCCCTTGGCGATGATCGCCCGGGCGAAGTCCGCGTTCTCCGAGAAGAAGCCGTAGCCGGGGTGGACACCGTCCGCGCCGCTCTGCTCGATGGCGTTCAGGATCGCCTCGGTGTTCAGGTAGCTCTCGGCCGCGGTCTGGCCGCCGAGGGCGTACGCCTCGTCGGCAAGTCGCACGTGGAGCGCGTCCCGGTCGAGTTCGCTGTAGACAGCGACGGTCTTGATTCCGAGTTCGCGCGCGGCCCGGATGACACGGACGGCGATCTCTCCACGGTTGGCGATCAGGATCTTCTGCAGCACGGTTGGCAATACTTGCCGAATGAGCGATGTCGGTGCCACCTGGCACGTGAACGTGGTCGACGAGACCGGCAGCACGAACGCCGATCTCCTGGCTGCCGCGATGGCCGGAGCACCCGATCGGAGTGTGCTGGTGGCCCGCCACCAGACCGCCGGCCGGGGACGCCTCGATCGCACCTGGGTGGCGCCACCGGGGGCGAACCTCCTGGTCTCGGTGCTGTTCCGGACCGTTCCCGATCACCCCCACGAGCTCACCCAACGCGTCGCCCTCGCCGCGCTCGACGCCGCCGATCGGATGGCGGGCGTGCACGCTGGGCTCAAGTGGCCGAACGACCTGCTCGTCGACGGCGCCAAGCTGGCGGGCGTGCTCGCTCAGGCCGGGGTGGTCGACGGTCGTCTCGACCATGTCGTCGTCGGCATCGGTGTGACCGTCGGTTGGGCGCCCGAGGGGGGAGCGAGGCTCGGCGACGGCATCGATCCACTCGACGTGCTGGGTGCCCTGCTGGCCGCGTTCGACGCACTGCCGGCCGACGTGCACGACCGGTACCGCTCGGCGCTCGTCACGCTGGGGCAGCAGGTCCGCGTCGAGCGGCCAGCAGACGTGCTGGAGGGCCGAGCGATCGACGTGGGCCGCGACGGCCGACTCGCCGTACTCGACGCGTGCGGCATCACCCACCACCTCGACACCGGTGACGTGGTGCACCTCCGTCCCACCTGAGCCCCACCTGAGCACCCACCTGACGCCGCTCGCTCGGCGCCCCTCACTACGCTCGCCGGCGTGCTCACCACCCCCGCACCTCCTGTCGCGCCCGTGCCCGGCCGTCGCCCGGGCCGCTTCGGCGTGACCGTCGCGATCACCGCGGTGATCGCGATCGCCGGGGCCGCGGGCCCGCTCGTGTCGGCCC
>JBILUM010000619.1:0-2530 GCA_044370995.1 Ilumatobacteraceae bacterium
CGCGATGACGATCAACTCGATCGTGCTCGGCGCCGAGCCCTCCCCCTGGATGTTCGTCGCGATTCCTCCTCGACCTCCCCGATACGACCCGAGCGACCGCTGCTAGGTTGCCGTCGTGAAGATGCTTCGCTGCCCGAGATGTCGGGGAATCACGGTTCTCGAGTCGCTGGAGTGCGCCGGTTGCGGACTCGCCGTCGGCTTCCACCCGCCGTCGCTCACCATGGGCGAGGCCACCTCGACCGGCGTGGAGATCGACGGCCGCACGTGGGTCTCGTGCTCGAATCGGTCGTGGCGATGCAACTGGTTGGTGGCCGAGGATGCCGGCGCTGCTCAGTGCATGTCGTGCCGCCTCGTGCGTCATCGGCCCGAGGCCTCCGACACGATTGCGAACGAGAAACTGGCCGACGCGACGCAGGTGCAGCGCCGACTCCTCACGCAGTTGGCCGAGCTCGGCATTCCGGTCGATCCGTTCTACGAACGCGAGGGTGGTCTTGCCTTCGACCTGCTCTCGTCGTACTCGGGCCAGGGTCGCGTCACGATCGGTCACGCGAACGGTGTGATCACCATCGATCTCATCGAGACGCTCGACGACTACCGAGAAGCGTTGCGGATCCGGTTGCGCGAGGCGTACCGCACGATGCTCGGTCACTTCCGGCACGAGGTCGGGCACTACTACCAGTGGGTGCTGGTCGAGCAGACCGACTGGATCCACGAGTGCCGCGACCTGTTCGGTGACGAGCGGGCGTCGTACTCCGACGCGATCGACCGCCACTACAAGTCGGGCGCACCCGACGGGTGGGAGGCGTCGTACATCTCCGAGTACGCCACCATGCACCCGTGGGAGGACTTCGCCGAGTCGTTCGCCCACTACCTGCACATCACCGATGCGCTGAGCACTGCGGCCGCTGGCGGCATGGTGCTCCAGGCCAGTCGCGTCGAAGGCATCGTGGCCGACGACGTGGTGCCGCGTGCGTCGTACCAGGACGCCACCACGAGCGAGATGCTCTCCGATTGGCGGTGGCTGTCGCTGCTGTTCAACCGGGTGAACCATGCCATGGGACGTGGCGACCTGTACCCGTTCACGCTCACCGAGCCGGTCGTGCGCAAGCTCGACTTCGTCCACCGGGTCGTGCAGGACGCGGCTCGTCGCGGCGAAGGGCAACCGGTGCTCGCCTGTCGGCCGGTCCACCGCGAGTACGCGAGCGAACCTCCGTCGAACTGACCGCGGTCGCCCAGCGGCCTGCAGCGGCGAGAGACCGCGACCACGAGCGGGATACGGTGTGCGCATGACTGGCCTCCCGTTGTCCGCTGTTGAGCTCCTCACCTCGGGGGCGAACGCCCATCTGGTGACGCTGAACGCCGACGGCAGCCCTCAGTAGACCGCTGGTTCCTGCGGATTCAGTGGGCGAGGCGGCGGAGCTGACGCTTGAGCACCTCGAAGATCCGGTCGTCTTGGGCAGCCCGTCCGAGGACGAGGGCCCCCTCCACCGCGGCGAGACACACGACCGCGAGGTCATCTGCCTGACGTCGTGTGGCGCCACTGCGGACGAAGGCGCGAGACAAGGCCTGCTGCCACGAGGCGAAGATCGCTCCGGCGAGTGCTCGCAACGCATCGGCCTCGCTCGACCCGAGGCAGGTGGCGGCGACGGCGCAGCCGCTCTCGAACTCGCCCGACACGAGCACCGAGCGCCACCCGTCGACGAAGGCATCGACCACCTTCGCCGGCGACGGTGCGTCGAGGAAGTCGAGCAGCACGACGACGCCCTCCCCCACCGATCTCGCCGCGGCCTGGACGAGCTCGTCCTTGCCGCCCGGGAAGTGGTGGTAGATCGAGCCGCGGGGAGCTCCGGTGTGGGCGATCACCTCCGAAAACGAGGTGCCCTGGACACCCCGGGTGGCGAGCAGGTCGGCGGCGCCGCGGACCATGTCGTCGTGCACATTGCGTTTCACCATTGACTATGCCGATCGTCATACATACGATGAACTATGTGTTTCATCATAGACCTGGAGGTCTTCCCGTGCCGATGATCGACATCCACCTGCCCGACGGCGTCATCCCCGCCTCGTTGCGGGGTGCATGACATGCAGGCACTCGTGTTCCGCGGGCCGATGCAGCTCGCGTGGGAGGAGGTTCCGACACCGGCGCTGCAGGAGGGTCGCGACGCGCTCGTGCGCCCGCTGGCCGTCGCACGCTGCGACCTCGACCCAGCGATCGCGATCGGTCTCTACCCCATGCCGGCACCGTTCGTGATGGGCCACGAGATGGTCGGCGAGGTGGTCGCGGTCGGCGACGAGGTCGACCACGTGCGACCCGGCGACCGCGTGATCGTGCCGTTCCAGCTCAGCTGTGGGCGCTGCGACACCTGCCGTCGGGGCGCCACGAACGCGTGCGAGCTCGTGCCGCCTGGCACCGCGTTCGGGCTCGGTCCGCACGGAGGCATCGACCTCGGCGGCGCGCTGGCCGAACTCGTGCGCGTGCCCTGGGCCGACGTGATGCTGATCCCGCTGCCCGACGGCCTGGATCCCGTGG
>JBILUM010000620.1:0-2528 GCA_044370995.1 Ilumatobacteraceae bacterium
GTCGTTGTTCAGGTACAGCGCGAACGTCGACACGTCGCGGGGCAGGCCCCACAGCTTGTCGCCGGGGGCGCCGGCCTCCGGGTCGTAGGTGAGGTGGTACATCGGCTCCGGGTAGAACTCCGACGAGTCGAAGCCCTCGGCCGACGCGAGCGGCGCGAGGTCGAGGATCAGGCCCTCGCTCTGGAAGCGGGCGATGTCGGTGCCCGGGATCCAGAACACGTCGGGGGCCGTGCCGTTGCCGATCTCGGTGACGAGTTGGTCCTGGTAGGGCGAACCCTCGTTGCTGCCCGGCTCGTACGACAGCGAGAACGCGTCGCCGTTGGCCTCGTCGATGCCGTCACCGATGGAGGCGTACACGGCTGCCTCTGCATCGTTGTCGGGACGGGTCCGCCAGCGGATGGTGATGCCATCGCTCTCGGTCTCGCCCTCGGTCGCGGCGGTGGTGCCCTCGGGGGCGGTGGTCGCCTCGGGGGCCGTGGTGCCCTCGGGTGCGGTCGTTGCGTCCGACGACCCCTCGTCGTCGCCGCACGCGGCCGCGATCAGCGTGAGCGCGATGACCGCGCCTGCCCATCTGCGTGTGTGCACTGGGTGCTCCTCCATGTGTCGTGGTTGCATCGTCGCAACCGTTTCTCCCCCGCTCGCTGGATGCGAGCCGGTCCGGCCGGGCGGTGCCCGGACGATCTGTCACGTCGCCGTCCGCCGAGTTCCCTCTCGGGTAGGTCTCGGGCGGTTCTGGGCGGATCGTCGACGACCCTCTCTCGTGACGGCGCCCCCTCGACGCCGTGCGTGATGTGTTGTTCGTGTGCTGGTGCGCGGGGCCGGGTCGGTGGTGTGTCGTCGCGTCAGGCGACGATGACGTCGACCCCGTGCGAGCGAAGTGCGGTGAGGTGCTCCTCGTCGGCGCCGCTGTCGGTGACGACGACGTCGATCTCGTCGATGCCGCACACCTGGGCGAGCGCCCGCACGCCGAGCTTGGTGCTGTCGGCAAGCACGATGCAGCGGCCGGCCGCAGCGATCATCGCGCGCTTGATCGCCGCTTCCGGCAGGTTGATGTTGCTGACGCCGGCGTCGGCGTCGAGGCCGTTGCAGCCGACGAACACGGTGTCGACGTTCAGGGTCTGCAACATGACGGCGGCCAGCGGATCGACCAGCGAGTGCTGTTTGGGGCGCAGCGTGCCGCCGGTGACCACGATGGAGAAGCGCGGGTACGCGGCTTCGAGGTCGAGGGCGATCTTGATGCCGTTGGTGATGACGGTGAGATCGGTGAGATCGGTGCGGGCGACGAGCTCGTGTGCCAACGCCGCGGTCGTGGTGCCGACGTCGACGAGGATCGACTCGCCGCTCGACACGAGCGCGGCGGCGGTACGGGCGATCGCCGCCTTCTGCGTCGCGTGCTGGGTGGCGACCTCTTCGAACGGACGCTCGCCGCGGGCGACGTTGAGCGGCATCGCGCCGCCGTGCACCCGGTGGGCGAGCCGGCGCTCCTCGAGGACCTGGAGGTCGTTGCGGGCGGTGACGGTGCTGACACCGAACCGCTCGGACAGCTCGCGGACCCGGACGAAGCCCTTCTGCTCGAGGAGCTGATGGGTGAGCTGTTGGCGCACCTCGGCGGGGAGGTTGTCCCGTTGATCGTCCGCCATGAGGCCGTCCGCACGGGCGGTCGCGAATGCGGTCGACCCGGAGGAGCGGAGGTGCACGATTTCACTCACTTTCGATAGTTTTCATCTGCCTTTCATCTCTTGTCAATAGCAAAGTGAGAAGAGGTTCGCGGATAGCATGCGGTCGTGCGCCTGATCCGGCTCTCGTCCCCTCTCGACCGTGGCCCTGCCGTCACCGGTCCCGACGCCGGGATGGACGCCGGGATGGACGCCGGGATGGACGCCGGGATGGACGCCGGGATGGACGTGGTCGTCGACGTCACCACAGGGGTGCCCACGATCGTCCACTGGGGCGCTCCGCTCACGTCGCCCGGCACGGTGCTCGACGACGACGCCGAACAGGAACTGCTCGCCTCGTCGGTCGCGGCGCTGCAGCGGCCGGTCACCAGCGGAGCGCTCGACGCGGTCGCGCCGCTGTCGCTCGTGCCCGAGCACGGCAGCGGTCACGACGGCCGACCCGGTCTGCTCGGCCATCGCCGCCAGGGCCGTGCATGGGCGCCGCGGTTCTCGCTCGTCGACGTCGAGGCGCTCGTCGCGGATGCCGGATCGGGCGCGGGGGTGCGCGTGCGCGCCGTCGACGAGATCGCCGAGCTCGAGCTGATCAGCGAGATCCGGCTGGGCGTCACGCTCGAGCTCGCGTGCACGGTCGTCAACCGCTCGGCCGATCGCTACCTGCTCGACGGGCTCACCCTGTGCATCCCGATGCCGGCCCACGCCACCGAGCTGCTCACCTTCCACGGTCGCTGGACCCGCGAACTGCACACCGAGCGCCGTCCGTGGACCATGGGCACCTGGCTCGTCGAGAACCGACTCGGCCGCACGTCGCACGAGCGCCCCCCGCTCGTGTTCGCGGGTGAGTCGGGATTCGGC
>JBILUM010000621.1:0-2527 GCA_044370995.1 Ilumatobacteraceae bacterium
CGACCCGACGTGCTGGAAGCCGTGGGGGAGGTGCTCGATCAGGTACAGGCGGGTCACGGCGCCTACCGCGATCACGCCCGCGGCGCCGATGAGCAGCCACTTGTCGGCGACACGCCGCAGCGCCAGCGCGACGAGGAAGAACAGTGCGTAGTACTGGAGGATCACTGCGACGCCCGTCGTGTGTTCGAGGGCGAGGCCGAGCACGAGGAGCACCGCCGAGCGCCCGGCGATCTGCCGGACCGGACGCTTCGCGCTGCGGAGCAGCAGGGCCACGCCGGCGCCGCTCAACATCACGAACAGGGGCATCGCCCGCCCGTCGACGAAACGGACGACGCTGCCTGCCCAGCCGTCGTCGTCACCGACGGCCGCCGCGCCGAAGTGGGCGAGGAGCATGCCCAGCACGGCAAGCGCTCGGGCGACATCGAGGCCGATCTCGCGGGCTGGCTTGGGCGGGGACGGGGCGACGGCGGGCTCGACGAGGGGCAGCAGTTCCATGGCTTCGAGCGTGCACACGTGCCACGCCGCCGGGCATCCGCCGCTGCGGCGGATCCGTTCACTCCAGAGGATGACCGTCGTGGCCTCCGTGTCCACCTCGAGGTGAGCAGCTGGCGGCAACCGGTCACGACCGGATGCTGACGTCGCTGGCAGGTCGTGGCCGGTGCAGCCCATCGGGATGTCACGTTCGACGCGAAAGTGGTCATGATCTGACCGGGGTAGGGCGCACGATGTCCGTATGACCGCTTTCAGCACTTCACCCACTCAGGACCTCAGCGATCCCCGGCCGATCCTCGACCGGGCCATCGCCACCGCCGGGTCCGTGATCGCCGGTGTCCGGCCCGACCAGTTCACCGCTGCGACGCCGTGTGCCGACATGGACGTGCGGACGATGCTCGGCCACCTGGTCGGCGTGCTCGACCGCATCGCTGCGCTGGCCAACGGTGACGATCCCTTCTCCGTGGTCGAGACGTACTCGCACGACGACGGATGGAGCGACGTGTGGACGGAGGTCGGACGTCGCACCTCGGCGGCGTGGAGCGACGACCCCCTGCTGGAGCAGCCGATGGCGTTGCCGTGGATCCAGGGCAGTGGAGCGGAGGTGCTGACGTCGTACCTCTCCGAACTGACCGTGCACACCTGGGATCTCGCGGTGGCGACCGGTCAGCAGCCCGAGTGGGACGACGCCGTCGTGACGGCAGCACTCGAGGCCCGTCCGATCCTGCCTGCGGAGAACCGTCGGGCGCTCTTCGAGCAGATCTCTGCGGCCATGGGGGTGGCCGAGGTGGCCATCCCGTTCGGCGAGGCCGTCGCCGTTCCTGCAGACGCCCCGGCCATCGATCGTCTCGTCGCCTGGAACGGCCGGGATCCCCGCCGCTGACCGAATCGGGCGGGCCGGCGGCCCGAGTGATCTCGACGCGGTGGTTCACGCGACGATGGGCGATCCGACCCATGAGGACCTCCCGATGACGAACCACGACCTCTCCGACGATCACGCGATCCGGGCGCTCACTGCGTCGTACACCGACGCGATCAACCGCTTCGCCATCGACGACATCGCCCGCGTGTACGACGACGACGCCGTGTTCACGATGATGGACCGGCCGAGCGTGGTGGGGCGCGAGGCGATCCTCGAGACGCTGCGTTCGACCGTCGCCCGCTACCAGCTCGTCATGCAGTTGGTGCACAGCGGTGTCGTGCAGATCGACGGCGACCGGGCCCGTGCCCGTTGGCAGATCACCGAGCTCCAGATCACCATCGATGGCCAGTCGCGTTTCGTCGCCGGCAGGTACGAGGACGAACACGTCCGCCGTGACGACGGCTGGAAGTTCGCCCGCCGCACGTTCACCGCCCGCTACCTCGGCGACCTCGACCTCAGCAGCGGCGCGCGACCCGATCCGGCCCCGCTGTTCCCGCTGTGGGGTCCGCGCTGATCGAGACATCGGACCGGCCTCGAGCATCGAGTCCGAACGGCTGTCAGTCGGCGAGGTCGTTCACGAACACCACCTTCACGGTGGGGTCGACCATCGCGTCCCCCGCCTCAGAGAACGGGGCGGTTCGGGTGACGACGGCGCCCGGATCGAGGCGACCGGAGCGCACGAGCTCGAGCACGGCGGGGGCCGTTGCCATGGCGTGCACTCGGCCGATCTCGTAGCGAACGCCCTTCAGGTACATCTGCTGCAACGGCAGTGCCGACCGCGACGCGGCGCCGCCCGAGACGCTCGTGCACACGCCGCACGGTTCGACGGCGCGCAGCGCGAGATCGCGGCCGTGGTCGAGCACGTTGGCGTCGACCGTGATCGGGAACCGTCGGCCGAGATCGAGCAGATCCCATCGACCGTTCGCCTCCACGCACTCGGCGCCGAGTCTCTCGGCGAGGTGGAGGCGGTGCTGATCGTCGTCGACGTACACGACGCGTTCGGCGCCGAGCGCGATCGCGGACATCGCTGCGTAGAGGCCCACCGACGGAGCGAGACCGCCGACGACCAGCACCGCGGCGCCGGGCCGCTCGGCGAGCGGCTGCGCCACGCAG
>JBILUM010000623.1:0-2517 GCA_044370995.1 Ilumatobacteraceae bacterium
GTTCGGAACCGGATCCGTCGCGCGCTTCTCTGTCGTCCGTCGGGTGCTGCTCGTCGTGCGTCGGCGGTGCGTCCGTCGCGCGCCTATTCGTCGAGCGCAGGACCGGGCGCGGGGAAGATCCGGTCGCTCACGGACAGCTGCACGGGATCGTGTGGCACCGCGGGCATCCGTCGGCGTAGCGGGTGATCGCCTCGTCGAGGTCGATCCCCATCTGGTTGGCGAGCGACGCGACCCATGCGAGCACGTCGGCGAACTCGTGACGCTGCTGGTCGGGCGTGCCCTTGCGCACCGCCTGGGCCAGTTCACCGATCTCCTCGGCCAACCATGCGACGGTGGACGGCACGCCGCGGGCGCGGTCCCGAGCGCCGTACGTGCGCTCGATCACCCCCTGCAGCTCGGTCAGATCCACGGCCCGGCAGCGTACCGTCCGACGCTCGACCCGGCGGGCTTCCGGAGCGAGCGTGCCCGCTTCGGCCTCGTGCGTACACTGCCGTGATGGGGACGATGACGCCCGCCGTCGCAGGTGCTCACGCTGGCGTTGCACGAGTCGACATCACACCATCGTGGCCGGTGATGCTCGGCGGCTTCGGCCAGCGAACGACGCCGAGCGAGGGCGTGCTCGACATCGTGGAGGCCAAGGCGCTCTGGATCGCGAATGGACACAGGCAGGTGCTCGTGATCACCGCCGATCTGATCGCGATCCCGCACCAGGTGTCGCAGCCCGTCGTCGACGCGATCACGGCAGCCACGACGCTCACGGCTGACGAGATCGTCATCTGTGCCTCGCACAGCCACTCGGCCCCGTTGCCCTTCGGGCCAGCCGCATCGGGGGTGTCCGCGTACACGGAGTTGCTCATCGGCAGGCTGGTCGAGGTCGGCTTGGCAGCCCGGGCGGCCGCCGTTGCGTGCACGGTCGGATCCGGCGTCGGTGAGATCGACGTGCTGTTCAACCGGCGTACGAGAGGCAACCCCGATGTGGTCGATCGGCGCGTCCCGGTTCTCGCTGTTCGAGCGGCGCTCGATGGTCGATCCCTGGCGGTGCTGTTCGGCGTCGGCTGCCACCCGGTGACGCTCGGCTGGCAGAACAACTTGATCAGCGGGGACTTCCCCGGTGTTGCTCAGCGTGCGATCGAGGCCGTACTCGGAGAAGGCCTGGCGATGTTCGTCAACACGACGGAGGCCAACGTCATCCCCGTGACGAGTCCGAACTGCGACGCGCTCGACCCACGTGGCTATCAGCACGGCTCCGCAGCCGACGCCGAAACGATCGGCAGGACGGTCGCCGACGAGGTGTTGCGAGTGCTCGGAACGATCGAGACCACCTCCGAGGTGGCTCTCGGCAGCGTGCGGCGCACGATGAAGCTGGACTCGAACAACGCCGCGTTCGATCTGCCGACAGCGCAAGCGCGGCTCGACCGGGCCGACGGCGTCCTGACTGCTCGGCTCGGCGACGACTTCGTCGACCGGGCGAACGGACACCTCTGGGCGCTCGCATCCGAACACGTCGTCGAGACCGACTGCAGCGAAGAGGAGATGCGGGAGGTGATGATCGCCTGCTGCGAGCACCTCGGCCTCACCGCTCGGATCGCCCGCGGCCGAGCACTCGATCCGGTCGACGTCCCGATCCAGGTGCTGCGCATCCACGACCTCGAACTGCTCGCGCTCCCCGGTGAACCACTGGTGGAGGTGGGGCGCGAGTGGAGTGCACGGGCGAACGGTGACCGTGCGTTCGTGATCGGACTGGCCAACGCACACCACCGGTACCTCCCGCTGCACGAACACTTCGAGCTCGACGACGCCCGTCGCCAGTACGACACCGTCACCGCCGGACTCGAACCGTCGGCAGTCGACCAGATGCTCGACGAAGCCGCTTCGATGCTGCCCCTCGTCCGCTGATCCGCCCAAGATGGCTCCAAGATCCGCCGGTGGACCGAGCCGATGTCGACTACGGCATCGAGCTCTGAAGTGATGAAGCCCTATGCGCCGTTCCCGAGGAAGCTGGCGATTGCTCCGTCGGAGTAGGAAACGCTGAATGTGAGATCGTCCCCTGGCTTCGCCTCATAGAACCAGATGTTCCCTTGCGGCTCAATCTTCGCTCCTGCGATAGACACCGGACCAGCGTCATCCGGCAGGACTCCGACGATTCGAATCCCCGAATCCTGATTCCCGTAGGCAGCAAAGGCCATTCCAGTCAGAATGATGTCCCGAGTCCAGCAAGGCGTCGAAACAAGATCCTCGATCTTGACGTCTACGCAGACTTCACCTTTACCCGCGCCGCTCCGGAGTACGAACGATGCCTCGCCCTTTGAGAGCGTGTAGCCGTTCCCCGCCAAGGACACCTCGCCCCGGAACACCACTGGTTCCCGTCCACTCGTCGCCGGGAGCAGTAGGTCGTTGCTGGTCGGCGCGATCAGCTCAACAGATTCGACCGCAGTCGATTCGTGAGGCGTGCCGTTGTCGCCGGCCGCGAAAATCACAGAGCCGCCGAGATACGCGGCGAACCCGGCCCCAAGAACC
>JBILUM010000624.1:0-2516 GCA_044370995.1 Ilumatobacteraceae bacterium
TGCCGGTGAGGGGCGGCTCGGCAGGGGGACATCGCGACCATTCTCGCGCACGGGCGCGCTCCGACCGCGGTCACTCCCGTCGACCACCCGGGTCGGTCACGTCGAGCATCGCTGCGGCCCACGCCGTCGCCGGCGCGGAGCGAACGAGCGGCCGGACGAGGTGCGTGCCATGATTTCGCCGTGGAGTACGTCTCGCTCGTTCTCGCCGTGGCCGTCATGGCCGGCCTCGCCTGGGTGGGGTTCCGCATCGAACCCCACTGGGTGGCCAAGGACCGCTCGCGTTTCCTCTGCAACGCCCAGTTGATGACCGACCGCGGCGACGCAGTGGGACGGTTCAAGGAGACCAAGATCCTCGTCGAGCCGAACGGCGAACTCCTCGTCGATCAACGGCGGATGTTCAAGCGGAGCATGAGCGCCTGGCGCGTGGTCGGCGAGAGCGAATCGCCGCCGCGCAAGCGCTCGGTGTTCGTGCTGCGCGGCCACGACCCCAAGGGCGTGCCGGCGATGCTCGCCGTCCGTCTGCCCGAGTCGAGCCCGATGGTGCCCAAGCTGCGCGAGCTCCTCCCGCGCACCTGACACCGTCAGCGGATCAGCTCTTCGCCACCTCGTCGATGAAGCGACCGATGGGCGGGCCGACCTGGTCGAAATCGATCAAGAACGCATCGTGGCCGTGCGGCGAATCGATCTCCACGTACTCGGCCCGACCCCCCTGCTCGACGAGCAGATCACGGATCTGCCGCTGCTGGTACGACGGGTAGAGCATGTCGCTCCAGATGCCCATCGTGAGCGTCGGCACCTTCACCCGCGCCATCGCCGAGCGCAGGCCACCCCGACCGCGCCCCACGTCGTGGAGATCCATCGCCTTGCCGATCGCCAGGTAGCTGTTGGTGTCGAAACGCCGGATGAGCTTCTCGCCGTGGTGGTCGAGATACCGCTCCACCTCGAACCGCTGCCACAGGTCGAGGCGGCCGTTCAGCTCGCTGCCGTCGGCGAGCTCGCGCCCGAACCGGTCGGTGAACACGTTGTCGCTGCGGAACGTCACCTGGGCGACCATGCGGGCGACGGCGAGCCCCTCGGTCGGCCCCTCCCCCGGTTCGGCGTCGTAGTAGTCGCCACCACGCCAGTTCGGGTCGAGACGGATCGCCCGACGCCCGATCGCACCCCACGCGATCTGTTGCGCCGTGGCCTGCGCACACGTCGCGACGGGGACGATCGACCGCACGCGCTGCGGGAACGTGATCGCCCACTCGAGCACCTGCATGCCGCCCATCGAGCCACCGATCACCGAGTGCCACACGTCGATCCCGAGATGGTTCGCCAACCGGGCCTGCGCACGAACCATGTCGCGAACGGTGACGACCGGAAAGCGACTGCCGTACGGCAGCCCGTCTGCGGGGTGCGGCGACGCCGGGCCGGTACTGCCCTGACATCCACCGACCACGTTCGAACACACGACGAACCAGCGGTCGGTGTCGAGCGGCTTCCCGGGCCCGATCAGGTCGTCCCACCACCCACCCGACGCGTGGCCGCGGCCGGCCGGGCCGGCGGCGTGGCTGTCGCCGGTCCAGGCATGACACACCAGGATCGCGTTGCTGGCCGTCGCGTCGAGCCGCCCCCAGGTCTCGTAGGCGATGGTGACGTCGTGCAACGCCACGCCGGTGTCCAGCGCGAACGGGCGGTCGTGCGGGAACGTGAAGAACTGACGGTTGCCCTGTGGGTCACCGGGTCGCCATGCGCCCGTGACCGGGAGTGCTGCCCTCATCGACCCGTCCTTTCTCGCTCGTTGCCTGGTGTCGTTGCCTGGTGTCGTTGGACATGCCACCGACAGGTCGCCGCACGAGCGGAAGCTCTGTTGCCCCGGCCGTTGCCGGGACCACATCCCCGCCTGAGCGGGAAGGCACCGTGGGGCTTCCTCCCCGGTTGCCGGATCACGTGCCGCAGGCGGACCTGCGGACCGGATCACTCGTGATGCGTGTCGGCGGTGATGCTAGCGGCGACCGTTCGGTCACCTCCCCCATTTGTCCACCATGGCGAGCATCGCGAGCACCACCAGCGCCGTGTCGATCACCGCGACGGAGATCACCCGACGGTCGAGCCGGGCGAGCAGCGTTCGATCGTTCCGCTCGATCGCTTCGATCTGGCGCTCGCCGGTCGGTACGAAGTGTGCGACCCCGACGACACCACCGATCACCAGGACGGCCACCCCCACCCAGATGAATCCACTGTCCCAGCCCCACTTCCCGTGCAGCACGAGCGAGACCCCGGTGACGCCGATCAGGGTGCCTGCGGCGTTGTAGTAGCGACGCGCCATCAGGGTGGTGGCCCGCAACCATGCGAGTCGACTGTCGTCGTTCTGTTGGGCGTAGAAGCGGGCGAGGAACAACTGCGTCAGATTCGCGCCGAGCCAGGCGGCGACGCCGATGAGATGGGTGGTGAGCAGAAGGGTTCGCATGAATGGATTGTAACACTATCCATTACAGCGTTATAGCGACTTCTGCCACACGACCGCTCCCGGT
>JBILUM010000626.1:0-2515 GCA_044370995.1 Ilumatobacteraceae bacterium
GGTGCAGTGCACGCCGCGGCTGCGTCCGAGCGACGCGAACATGCCGCAGCGGCCGTGGATCGACGACTTCTCGGCGGGCTACATGCAGCGGGTGATGGACCGGTTCCCGAAGCAGGGCGACCGCGAGCCGTGGATCAACCCGCAGAACTACACGCGCGACAAGAAGATGTTCCGCAAGGCCCCGCTCGACGACGGCTGCATGCAGTTCACCAAGGCTCGCGTCCGCGAGACCGCCCCGGCCGCCTCCTCCGCCCCGGTCTGATCGGCCGACGACCTCCTCACGGCCCGCCGTCAGTCGGCGCGCCCGAGCGCCGCACCAGCCGGGCTGGTCCACCCGGACCCGAGGGGTTCGACGAGCGCGCAGTCGGTTTCCCGCGGGAAGTCGACACCGCCGTCGCACTCGCCCGCGATCGGCACTCCCTCACGCCCCGGCACCCGATCGGTGGATCGAGGCTCGGCCACCCCGTTCACCCGATGCGCTCACCCCGACCCTGTTTGGCATCGTCGCGAGCCCACGTCGGCACGAGCACGAAGAACAACCAGCACACGTACAGCAGGACCGCGGCGAAGAGCAACGTCGAGTACGGCAGGATCACCGCAACCACACCGGCCGGCACCAACAAGGCCAGGAGCTTCGCCTGCCGATGGTCGC
Source organism: Ilumatobacteraceae bacterium (assembly GCA_044370995.1). GTDB lineage: Bacteria > Actinomycetota > Acidimicrobiia > Acidimicrobiales > Ilumatobacteraceae > VFMC01. The sequence goes on from JBILUM010000626.1 coordinate 653, forward strand.
GGCTGAGCGTCTCGTTGAACGCCCGCGAGTTGCGGAACGGCCAGGTCGACACCTTCACGGCTCGCATGTCCCCTCCGTGGTAGTGCCAGGTTCCTCGTCGAGCCCGAGCAACACCGCCTCCTCGTAGAAGCTCCCCAGGGTGCCGCGGATCACGATCGGTGTCGAACTCGGCATGGTCAGCTTCTCGAACCAAACTCGTCCGAACTTCTCGCGCATCAACTGCAACGCCCCAGGGCTGGCCCGGGTCCAGTCCGGGTCACCGAGGAGACGCAACGCCGGTACTGAGGCGTTCGGGATCAGCGAGTCGGCCCCGACCCGGTGCACCTGCACAGGCCCCGATTCCACGCCGTTGAGAAGCTTCACCTCGAACTCCACGCAGTCGGACACGATGCGGATCCGACACTCCGACATCGTTCCGCCCCACGTGTCGAGGATGCTGGCGATACACGCGCCGATGATCCTGCTTGCCGCCCCAACCGCATCTTCGACGTCGTCGTCCACGGCGAGTTCCCCTCTAGCACGATCTGAGAATCGGGTTCTCAGCGTATGCGGTCTTCACTCGACCGGTACTCACCATCACGTACACCTTGAACTCGGCGCGTCGGCAGTTCGACGGTCTGTTGGCTTGGTGGAAGTACTGGCTGCGTTCGAACACCACCTGGTTGCCGGCAACCTCGCGCGCTCTTCCGTTCAGGATCACCGCTGCGACATTGTCCCAGTACGTGTACTCGCTGATTCCGACGCCGAAGGAACTCCGAAGTGCTCCACTGAGATCGGCAACATGGTCCCGTCCGTAGGTGCTATTCCGGATGTGCCGCCATCCGTACCCTCCAGGCCCGGCTTCGCCGCACGTCATCACCACCTTCAGATCGTAGGCGCGACCATTGACCGGCTGAATCCTCCTGTTCCATGTCATGATCTCGTGAAGCGCACCGGTGAAGACATCGCACACGCCGAAGAACCCGAAGTTCGGATCGCCGACGATCGGGTAGGCGGCACCGTGATGGTCGATCACCTGCACGAGCGTCGTTCCCTCGATCCGGTACCGGGTCGGGACCGGCTGCCCGCTCGCATCCAGCGCCCACGCCGGCGCGACACCTGCCACCACCCGCCCACCATCGGCGTCCCGCGCCGTCGACCACCGGGGATCACGGATGGCTCCCTCCCGGCGCCCGCTTCGCACGTTCCCGCCTCACTAGATGACCGAGCAGGACAGAGACGGGGATCAGCAGCCACGACACCCACATCGGGATGATGACCGGGGCATCGACGAACCACGTCATGAGGAACGACGCGACCGCCAGCACCAGGCCGGTGGCAGCGACCCACGATCGACGCGTCGCACTCCCGAACAGGTACACGGCCACGCCCGCCGCAGCGACCACGGAGACGACCGCGGTCATCGGCAGTAGCCACCTGCATGGTTGCCGCCATAGCTGCCGAGCTCCCAGTTGGCCAGTCCGTTCGAGCTCACCGGGATGATCTTCACCTTGATGCACCGACCCTCGTTGTAGACGTAGTTGGCGTACGCCGTGATGGTGCCGAATGGGACCGAGATGAACCAGACCCTTCCGGTGATGAGGGTGGCCAGGCCGGTGCCGAGCATGAGCTTGTTGGTCTCGTTCCGGTTGAGATACACGGTTCCTGTCACCCACCCCCACGTGTACTTCGGATCGCCCACGACCGGGTAGGCGGCACCGTGATGGTCGATCACCTGCACGAGCGTCGTTCCCTCGATCCGGTACCGGGTCGGGACCGGCTGCCCGCTCGCATCCAACGCCCACGCCGGCGCGACACCTGCCACCACCCGCCCACCATCGGCGTCCCGCGCCGTCGACCACCGGGGATCACGGATGGCTCCCT
>JBILUM010000625.1:0-2515 GCA_044370995.1 Ilumatobacteraceae bacterium
TGTCCGCGCCACGACGTCTCGTCCACACCGGCGCGGAGCCGATCGTCGGGCCGATCCGCCGCGCCATCGAGCGCTCCGTCGGTGACGGGCTGCTCCTCGTCCACCGCAGTGCTCACGAAGCCGCCACGCGCATCGTCCTCGCGGCTGTCGGGCTCGCGTTCGCCACTCTGTGTCTGCTTGGCTCCGCCATGGCGGTGGGCGTCCTGCCTGCCAGCCCGTGGTGGTTCGTGCTCGTGGGCGTCGCCGGCCTCGCCGGGGCGTGGGTCATGTGGAGCGACACACGCTCGACCATCGCTCGTCGCCGCCGGGAGTTCCGGCGCACGACCACCGACTTCATCCAGCTCGTCGCAGTGGGCCTGACGACCGACCAGAGCGTCGAGGAGGCCGTGCAGTTCGCGCTCGGTGTCGGCGACAGCGACCTGTTCGACCTCCTGCGCGACGAGCTCGCCACGGCGCCGATGCGCGGCGTGCCGCTGTGGGAGGCGATCGACCAGCTCGGCCGCACGTTCCACCAGCGCGAGCTGTGCGAGTTCGCCGGGTCGATCGAACGGCAGGGCACCCAGGGCGTCTCGATCACCGAGACCGTCAACTCGCTCGCGACCGCGATGCGGGCCAAGGCCCTCGACGAGCTCGAGCGCGAGGCCGACCGGGCGAACGCGAACCTCTCGGGCCCCACCATCGGCTTCGTCGTGGCGACCATGGTCTTCCTCGCCTACCCGCTCGCGGTCCGGATCGGGGAGGCCTTCGGTGGCTGACCGTCCGACTTCGTTCCCCACCCTGCCGGCCAGGCCGGCACCATCACAGAAAGCACCTGGCGTCACATGAACCGACTCCTGATCCCGCTCTCGGTCCGGGCACACCGGTCCGCCAACGGCCTCGGCACGAAACTCCGCCGCACCTGGGAGGAACGAGCCGACGAGACCGGCCTCGACGAGGCCGTCACCAAGATGATCTGGCTCGCCGTCGGCATCGGTGTGGCCGTCGCGGCCACGGCGTTCTTCATCACGGTGTTCGACACCGCGCAGGCGAACGTGCCCGACCCGGTCGCGCCGACGCCGTGACGTCGCCGCGCGCGACGGGGACATCCACGACACGCGACCGCGGTGCGGTCGACGTGTCGATCGAGATGCTGTTCGGCACCGTGGCCGTGCTCATGGCACTGCTGCTGGTGTTCGAGACCGCCGCGTACTGGCATGCCCGCAACGTGTTCGACGACGCCGCCTCCGACGGAGCTCGCATCGCCGCGGCCTTCGACGGTTCGTGCGCGGACGGGGTGGAGGTCGCCCGTGCCGCGATCGTCCGTCACGCGGGTTCCTGGGCGAGCGAGGTCGAGGTCAGCTGCGTCGACGCACCCCTCGTCGTGGTCACGGTCACCGGCCGCACACCCGGGGTCGTCGGCGACGCCATCGGCATGCGCGCCACCGTCGCCGAATCGGCACCGAGAGAGCGGTGAGGAGCGGTGAGTACGAGGAGCGATCGCGACCGGGGTGTGGTGACGCCGGTGGAGATGATGTTCGTCCTGGTGTTCGTGTTGGCGTCGGTGGGGTTGCTCGGCTTCCTCGGACGGCTGCACGCCGCCGGCGTCCAGGTCACCAACACCTCCCAGGCCGCGGCCCGCGCCGCGTCGCAGGCGAGCGATCCCACCGAGGGCCTGGCGGTCGCTCAACAGGTCGTCGGGGCGTCGACCCTCACCGGTCGTTGCCGCTCGACACCGCAGGCCGATCTGGCCTGGCGGCCCTCGTCGACGGGCAGCTGGCAGGGCGGCTCGGTGACCGTGACGATCACGTGTGCGGTCGACAACGACGACCTGTCGGGCATCTGGACGCCAGGGGCCCGCACGCTGCGCGCCAGCGACACCCAGCCGATCGATCGGTACCAGCGATGAGCACGACAGCCACGCGTGGGGGCCGTGCCCCGATGACGTCTGCGATGCCGTCGGGTCGACACGGGCCCGACCGCGGCTCGCTGTCGATCATGCTCACCGTGCTCGTCCTCGTCACCCTCGCCGGTGGCGGCCTGATCGTCGACGGCGGCCGGGCGATGGCCGCTCGCCGCCACGCAGCCAACACCGCCGAGGCCGCCGCTCGCACGGCCGTGGCCGAGCAGTCGATCACCGGTGGCTTCGACCCGGAGGCCGCCACCGAGTTGGCCATCGACCATGCCCTCCGCTCGGGAGTCGCCCCCGCCGACGTCGACGTCGCCATTCGCACCGGACCGTTCGGCGACCCGGAGGTCGTCGTCACCATCACCGAGCGTCGGGCCGCCGTGTTCCTCGCCCTCGGCGGCACCGATGTGCTCACCGTGCGCGCCACCGGCGCCGCCACCTTCGTCTACGCCACCTGACCCGTAGCTCTGCCCCGACACACCCGTCCCCCCACACCCGTCCCCACCACACCCGACCCCGATCACCCTCGCCGACAAGGAACGATCACGATGCGCCGCACCACCACCGGATGGACCTCCGGGACGACCCGACTCGCCGCCGCCGCACTGCTCGTCGGCGTGTTCGTCGTGC
>JBILUM010000627.1:0-2514 GCA_044370995.1 Ilumatobacteraceae bacterium
CGATCTCCTCTGCGATGCCGCCATCGCCGACCCGCACGGGTATCTCGCCGCGTTCCGCGATCGAGCGCCGGTCGTGTGGAGCAGCCGCCATCGGGCGTGGGTGGTGCTCGGGCACCCCGAGCTCGACGCGGCGTTCCGGTCGCCCGCGCTGTCGACCGACCGGATGGGCGCGTTCCGCTCGCGCCTCAGCGGCTCGCGAGCCGATGCCCTGGCGAAGGCGATCGAGCTCCTCGACGGGTGGATGCTCTTCCACGACGACCCGGAACACGCCCGCCTGCGCGCGCCGTTCACCCGTCGCTTCACGCCCAAGGCAGTGGCGGCGCTCGAGGCCGACGTCACCGTGATCTGCGACGACCTCGTCGAGGCCTACGCGGCGAAGCTCGAGCGCGGCGAGGTGGCCGACCTGGTCGACGGGTTCGCCCATCCGCTGCCCGCGGCCGTCATCGCCCGTCTCTTCGGCGTGCCCGACGAGCTGACCGACTGGCTCGCCGAGTGGAGCGCACGTTTCGGAGTCGTCGTGTTCGGTGCCACCCGCCGTCCCGACTACGAAGAGGTCGCCCGGGCGGCCGGTGCCGAGTTCCACGAGCACCTCGGCGAGCTGCTCGCCCGTCGTCGGGTCGATCCGCGAGACGACCTCGTCAGCGCGCTCGCGGCGTCCACCGAGCTCGACGACCTCGAGGTGCTCGGCGCGTGTTCGCTGCTGCTGTTCGCCGGTCACGACACGACGACGTCGCTGCTGTCGTCGGCAGTGCTCGGCCTGATCGCCCACCCCGATCAACGCGACCGACTCGTCGCCGAGCCCGAGCTGCGCGACCGCGCCATCGAGGAACTGCTGCGCTACGACGGCTCGGCGAAGGCGATGATGCGCGTCGTCGCGTCCCCGGTCGAACTCGGCGGCGTGTCGATGTCGCCCGGCGACGCCGTGTTCCTCGCGATCCTCTCGGCCAATCGAGACCCGCGCGTGTTCGATCGTCCCGACGAACTCGTGCTCGACCGGCACCCGAACCCACACCTCGCCTTCGGCCACGGCGTGCACTTCTGCCTCGGCGCCTCGTTGGCCCGACTCGAGCTCCGGATCGCCCTGCCTCGGCTGATGGCGCGCCTGCCTGGCCTGCGGGTCGCCGGGCCGGTGCGGTGGAAGCCGAACATGAGCGATCGGGCCGCCGCCGAGGTGCCGCTCGCGCTCGCCGGATCAGGTGGCTGACCTGGCATCACACCCGGATCCGCCGCTCGTGCGGGGTCGTGGAAACATGGATCGCCTGCTCCGATCCGGCCGGATATGCTCGCCTCACGGGGACAGCTTCACGTGCCCGAGAAAGCAAAGGTTCAGCGCAATGGCCACCGGCACCGTCAAGTTCTTCAACGCTCAGAAGGGCTATGGCTTCATCTCTCGCGAAGACGGACCCGATGTCTTCGTCCACTTCTCGAACATCGAGGGCAGCGGCTACCGCTCCCTCGACGAAGGCCAGGCCGTCGAGTTCGAGATCGGCCAGGGTCGCAAGGGCGACGAGGCCCTCAAGGTCAAGGCGATCTGAGCGCTGGGCGGGGCCGAAGGGTCCCGCCCTCGTCGTTCAGGCCCTCGTCGTTCAGGCCCTCGTCGTTCAGGCCCTCGTCGTTCAGGCCCGGTCACAGGTCGGGCCACCTGTGCGGTCGCCGGTCAGGTGCCGGCGAGCGCGGCCACCACGGGGGCGAACGCCTCCACATCGGCACCGCCGACGATGATGTAGGAGAAGCCCCAGCGCTCACGGCGTTCGAGGAGATCCTCCACCAGCTTCGACGGCGGTCCCACCAGCGCGAACGGGGTCGTCTCGATCATCTGCTGTTCGACGCTGAGCGCCTTGGCCAAGAAGTCCACCGTGCCTTCCCGGTTCTCGGTCACCTGCACCATGAACACGCGCACGTTCATCTCGATGTCGGCCATCCGGTCACCGGCCGCCTCGTGCACGATCGCCACCTTGTCGTCCACCGACTCGGCGGTCATCGTCGCGATCGCGTCCGGACCGATCACGCCGGCATGCATCGACGCGTTGATCCCGATGATGTCGGCCTCGCGCGCTGCGATCGAGAGCACGCGCTTGCCGCCGCCGCCGATCAGCACCGGCGGGCACGGCCGCTGCACCGGCTTGGGGGTGCCGTTCATCTCGGTGATCGTGTAGTGCTGGCCGGTGAAGGAGAACGGGTCCGGACCCATCAGCCCCTTGATGACGGCGAGCCCCTCCACGAACCGATCGATGCGCACGCCGGGCCGGTCGTAGGTCATGCCGGCCTTCGTGTAGTCGTCGATCATCCAGCCCGCACCGATACCGATCTCGAGGCGGCCCTCCGACAGCACGTCCATGGTGGCGAGTTCCTTCGCGAGCACGACCGGATGCTTGTAGTCGTTGTCCCACACGAGCGCACCGATGCGCAGCGTCGTCGTGACGTCGGCGGCCGTCATCAACGCCGGCACCGGCGCCAACTGGTCGTCGAAGTGGTCGGGCATGGTGAGCGCCGAGTAGCCGAGCGCCTCGGCGT
>JBILUM010000629.1:0-2512 GCA_044370995.1 Ilumatobacteraceae bacterium
CACGTCCGAGGTCGGGGCCGTGCCGTCCGCGAGCACGAGGTCGAGCACCAGCCACGGCTCCTCGAACTCGAGGTCGTCCATGGTGGTGCCGATCGCCTTGCGCACGGTGCTGCGGGCACCGTCGCAAGCGACGACCCAGCGGGCGTCGATCGAGGAGCCGTCACCGAGGCGGGCCGTCACGTGATCGGCGTGCTGGTCGATCGACACCAGCTCGATCCCGAGCAGCGTGCGAGCTCCGAGCTGCACGGCGCGGTCGCGGATCGAGCGGTCGAATCCCGGCTGGTGGAACAGCACCGACGCAGGGAAGCCGGAACGGGTGCGGCCCCCGGAGCGCATCGACAACAGCACGCGGCGATCGGCGGTCAGGAAGTCCATGCCGGGCAGCGGCCGCGTGCGAGGCGCGACGTCGTCGAGCGCGCCCAGCTCCTGCACGATCCGCATGATCTCCTGGTCGAAGTGCGCGGCCCGCGGCAGCGGGTACACGTCGAAGTCACGGTCGATGGCGACGACGGCGACACCTCGGCGGGCGAGCAGTCCGGCCATCGTGGCGCCGACGGGGCCGAAGCCGACGACGAGCACGTCGCACGAGGCGAGACCCGTGGACCCGGTCACGTTCGCGTCGGTCACGTTCGTGCTGCCCACGCGGCCTGCAGCTCGGGAAGATCGACCGGTGCGATGAACTCGGCGGGGATGGCCGGGCCCCACGAGTTGGCGACGTGTTCGAAACCGAACGGGGTGCGCCCCTCGCGTTCCCAGGCCTCGTCGTCGTCGATGACGTCCATGTCGCTGAAGAGCTCGAGGAACGAACCAGCGGGGTCGCGCAGGTACCAGTAGTGGTTGGATCCGACGAAGTGCCGACCGAAGCCCCACGCGTGCCGGGCCGGGTCGGCGCGCAGGAGCGCGGTCGCCGCGTGACCGACGTGGTCGATGTCGTCGCACTCCCACGAGTAGTGCTGCAGCATCGGCACGGGAGAACCGACCAGGCCGATGTTGTGGTGGTCGGTGGAGCAGCGGAGGAAGGCGATGATGCCGGGCATCTCGTCGCTCACCTTGCAGCCGAGCGCGACGAGGAGGTCACGGGTGGCGTCGAGGTCGGGGGAACCGACCACGAGATGGCCGAGGCGCCGCGGCGGCCGAGGTGTACCGAACACGCCGGTGGCGCGGGCGTTGCGGCGCACGGTGCGCCCCGGGGCGTTGTCGGTGATCGACGAGGGCGGCGTCTGAGGCGGCACCGGGTCGGCCGCGCGCACGCGGAAGGTGACCTGACTGTGTGGATCGACCACGCTCAGCACGCCGTCGTCGAGTGCCGAGGCGACGCCGAGGTCCGTGAGCCGAGCGGCCGCCTGCTCGACCGAGCGGTCGTCGTCGGCGCCGAGTGACACCTCGAGCAGTCGGCGGAACGGATACTGCTCGATGCTCACCAGCGGACCCGCGTCGGTGCCCGACCACGTGCCCGACGTCGTCTCGCTCAGTCCGAGCTGGGTGTAGAACGCCCCGAGCGCGTCGGGGGCGGGTACGCCGATGCGCATGCCGAGCAGCCGGTGCAGGCCCATCAGGATGCTGCCGGGGTGATGCAGCGGTTGTGGAGTTCGCCGATCACCTCGGCGCCCGACACGAGCAGCTCGCCGTCGGCGAGGAACCGTCCACGTGCTGCACCGACACCGTCGGGCGTGCCGGTGAAGATGAGGTCGCCGGGTACGAGGGTGCAGATGCTCGACAGGTACGACACCAGCCGGCGCACGTCGAAGATGAGATCGTTCGTGCGTGCGTCCTGCATCCGCTCGCCGGCGACGTCGCACCAGAGACCGATGTCGTCGGGATCGGGGAACTGGTCGACCGACACCACCGCCGGCCCGAGGGGACCGAAGGTGTCGAAGCTCTTGCCGAGCGAGAACTGCGGTGGCTTGCCCGTGAGCTGCACCGGGCGATCGGAGATGTCCTGACCCAGCGTGAGGCCGGCGACGTGCGACCAGGCATCGTCCTCGCTGATGTGGCGGCCGCCCGTGCCGATCACGACGACGAGCTCGACCTCCCAGTCGACGGCCGGTCCGCTGAGCTCGATGTCGGCCGTGGGACCGACGAGGCAGCTCGGGAACTTGGTGAACGTCAACGGCGCGGGTGGCAGCTCCATGCTGCTCTCCGCGGCGTGTCGGCCGTAGTTCAAGCCGATCGCGAAGACCTTCGCCGGACGGGGCACACACACGCCCAGGGTGACGTCGGCGACGAGACCGTCGGGCGTGGCGTCGGCGGCGGCCTCGTGGAGCGCGTGCAGTTCGCCGTGGCGAGCGATCGCCGCCATGGGATCGGCGAGGGATGGGTCGGAGGTGAGGGTGGCGAGGTCGTGCCAGTGCTCGCCGGTCTGGAGAGCAGCACGGCCGGAGACGGAGATGAGTCGGAACATGGAGCCAATTATCTATAGATAATTGGCGCCGTCAAGTGTACGATCGCCTTCGTGTCACCGCCAGCGCTGCACCGCTCCGCCAACCGGCCGGCCGTCGCCAACCCGTCGTCG
>JBILUM010000628.1:0-2512 GCA_044370995.1 Ilumatobacteraceae bacterium
GATCGACACCCCTGGCGTGCGGGCGGTGAGCCTGTGGAGCAGCGGCACCGGTATCGAGCGCGCCTTCGCCGACGTGTTCGACCTGTCGGAGCGATGCCGATTCCGCGACTGCAAGCACGAGGACGAGCCGGGCTGTGCCGTGACCGCGGCGATCGCCGCGGGCACGCTCGATCCGCGTCGCCTCGATGCCATGAAGCGCCTCGTGGCGGAGGAGCTCGCGCTCGAGGACGAACAGCGTGCATGGGACAAGGCGCAGGACAAGCGAGGCATGCGCAAGAAGGCGCCGCGCCGGTCGGGCGCCGAGGGCTGAACCAGGGCATCGGTCGGGGATCGAGGCGATCGGGTCGGCCGCGGTGCCGTCGACCTAACGTCTCGGCATGGACTTCGCCTTCACCCCCCGCACCGAGGAGTACCGCGAGCTGCTGCTCGCCTTCATGGACGAGTGGGTGTATCCCAACGAGGCCCTCTACGAGCACCAGCTCGTCGAGGCGGGCAACCCCAATGCCCAGCCGCCGATCATGGAGGCGATGAAGGCCGAGGCCAAGCGGCGTGGGCTGTGGAACCTGTTCCACCCCGATCCCGAATGGGGCCCCGGCCTGTCGAACGCCGAGTACGCGCCGCTCGCGGAGATCATGGGTCGCAGCACCATCGCGAGCGAGGCGTGCAACTGCTCGGCGCCCGACACCGGCAACATGGAGGTGCTCACCCGCTTCGGCACCCCCGAGCAGCAGGACATGTGGCTGCGACCGTTGCTCGAGGGCCGCATCCGCTCGTCGTTCGCGATGACCGAGCCCGACGTCGCCTCGTCGGACGCCACGAACATCTCGATGCGGATCGAGCGCGACGGCGACCACTACGTGTTGAACGGTCGCAAGTGGTGGATCTCGGGCGCGATGCACCCGAACTGCCAGATCTTCATCGTGATGGGCAAGACCGATCCCGAGGCCGCGCCGCACCGGCGCCAGAGCCAGATCCTCGTCCCCATGGACACCCCGGGCCTGCGCGTCGTGCGCCCGCTGCCGGTGTTCGGCTACCAGGACCAGGAGGGCCACGTCGAGCTCGAGTTCACCGACGTGCGCGTACCCGCGTCGAACATGATCGCCGGCGAGGGCGACGGCTTCGCGATCAGCCAGGCCCGCCTCGGGCCCGGCCGCATCCACCACTGCATGCGCTCCATCGGCGCGGCCGAGCGCGCCCTCGAGCTGATGTGCCAGCGGGCGCTCGCACGCACGACCTTCGGCAAGCGGGTGGCCGAGCGGGCGAACGTGATGGACTGGATCGCCGAGTCGCGCATCGAACTCGAGATGGTGCGCCTGCTCACGCTGAAGACCGCGTGGATGATGGACACGGTCGGCAACAAGGCCGCTGCGGTCGAGATCAGCGCGATCAAGGTCGCCGGCCCGAACACCGCACTGAAGATCATCGATCGCGCGATCCAGGTGCACGGCGCAGGTGGCATCTCCGACGACTTCCCGCTCGCGCGCATGTGGAGCTGGCAGCGGGCGCTGCGCTTCGCGGACGGCCCCGACGAGGTGCACAAGATGACCATCGCCCGACGCGAGCTGCGCAAGCACGACCCCGACTTCCGCGCATGAGCCGGTTGCACCCGAGCGTCGGCCTGGGTGCGATGTTCCGTCGCGAGCGGCCGCCCGAGGAGCTGCTCGGGTGTGCACGCGAGATGGACGGACTCGGGCTCGACGAGCTCTGGATCGTGGAGGACTGCTTCTGGGCTGGCGGGCTCACAGCCGTCGCAGCAGCGCTCGCGGCGACGGAACGGATCACGGTCGGGATGGGCATCGTCCCGGGCGTGGCCCGCAATGCCGCCGTCACCGCGATGGAGATGGCGGGCGTCGCTCGGATGTTCCCCGACCGGTTCGTCGCCGGCGTGGGCCACGGGGTGCGGTCGTGGATGGAGCAGATCGGAGCGCTGCCGACCTCGCAGCTCGCCGCGCTCGAGGAGACCATCGACGCGGTGCGGCGCCTGCTCGACGGTGAGCGGATCACCACCGCCGGACGCCACCTGCGGCTCAGCGACGTGCAGCTCGTGTTCCCGCCGGCGACACGGCCGCCGATCGTGGTGGGCGTCACCGGACCGAAGGGGATCGACCTGACCGCGAGGGTTGCCGACGGTCTGCTGTTGCCGGAGGGATCGAGCCCGGCCTACGTGCGCGCCGCGATGCAGCGACTCGGGCGACCGGCGACGTGCGTGGTGTACGTGCTGTTCGCGATCGACGACGACCGCGACGTGGCTCGCGCGATCGTCGCGCCGTCGGTCGACGAGTTCGCGCCCGGCGAGGTCGACGGTCGGCTGGCACTGCTCGGCGCCGTCGAGCACGTCGCGCCCGACGACCGGGTCGATCGGTACGCGGTGGCCGGTGCCCCGGCCGACTGTGCGCAGGCGGTCGATGCGCTGATCGAGGCCGGTGCGACGAGCGTGGTGCTGGTGCCGCGAGTGGGGACGGGGCCGGAGCAGGACGCACAGGTCCGGCGCTTCGTCACCGACGTGGTGCCG
>JBILUM010000047.1:0-9369 GCA_044370995.1 Ilumatobacteraceae bacterium
AAGCCCGAGCGTCTACACGGGCGCCACGTCCTCAACCGCTACGAGGACGGCATGGAGAAGTGCATCGGCTGCGAACTCTGCGCCGGTGTGTGTCCCGCCAAGTGCATCTACGTGCGCGGCAAGGACAACGACCCCGAGAACCCGACGTCACCGGGCGAGCGGTTCGGCTTCGTCTACGAGATCAACTACCTCCGCTGCATCCACTGCGACCTGTGTGTCGAGGCCTGCCCCACCGAGGCCATCACCGAGAGCAAGATGTTCGAGTTCAGCTTCACGAACCGCAAGGACGCCATCTACACGAAGGCGGAGCTGGTGGTCGACGACTCCGGCAAGCCCAAGCAGCTGCCGTGGGAGGACTGGCGTGAGGGCGAAGATCTGCTCACCAGCGGTTGGATGCGGGCGACAGCGGCCGCCGGGGACGCAGCGTTCGTCGGCGAGGTCGGCTGGAGCAACGAGCTCGGCTACGGGTTGCGTGAGGCCGAGCCGAAGCAGGCCGTGGCCGACACCCCGAAGACCGTGAAGACCATCTCGCGTGGTCCCTCGAACGAGCAGTCGAACGAGCAGTCGAACGGGCAGTCGAACGGGCAGTCGAACGGGCACGGGGGACACTGACGATGGAGTTGTTCGTCTTCGTCTGTGCCGCGGCCATGGTGCTGGTGGGAGCGATGGGCGTGGTCGTCCGCAGCCACCCGGTGCACGCTGCGCTCAGCCTCGTGCTCACCCTCTTCGGCGTCGCCGTGCTCTTCGTCGCCCAGGACGCACACTTCCTGGCCGCCGTGCAGGTGATCGTCTACGCCGGCGCCATCGTCGTGTTGTTCCTGTTCGTGATCATGCTGCTCGGCGTCGACAACGCCGAGGATCTGCAGATCGAACCGATCGCCGTCCAGCGGCCGCTCGCCGTGATCGTCGGTGCGGGCACGCTCGCGTTGCTCGTCGTGGCCGTCACCCAGGGTGCCGACGCGATCCGCTCCGGCAGCGGTGCGGGAATCGACGACGCGACCGTCACGGGCGACCCCGACAGCAACATCCGCCAGATCGCCCGCGACCTGTTCAGCGACCACGTGTTCGCGTTCGAACTCGTGTCGGTGCTGCTGGTGGTCGCCGTCGTCGGCACCGTGCTGCTGTCGCGTCGACCCGACAAGCTCGGGCCCCAGTCGGGAGGCGCACGGTGATCGCAGCGATCGAACCCACGTCCACCTGGTACCTGGTCCTCGCCGCGCTCCTGTTCTGCATCGGCATGGTCGGTGTCATGGTGCGGCGCAACCCGCTCGTGATGTTCATGTGCATCGAGCTGATGCTCAACGCGGTGAACCTGAGCTTCGTCGCACTCGCCAAGGATCTCGGCGACATCAGGGGACAGACCATCGTCTTCTTCGTGATGGTCGTCGCCGCAGCCGAGGTCGTGGTCGGCCTGGGCATCATCGTTGCCATCCTCCGTCGCAAGCCACAGGCCACTGCTGACGACATGGCGGAGCTGAAGGGCTGATCGTGGTCGACGTCGTCTGGCTCATTCCCGCACTGCCGCTCGCCGGCTTCGTGCTCATCCTGCTGTTCGGTCGTCGCCTCGGCGATCCGAAGGCCGGCTACCTCGCATCGACGATGATCGGCGCATCGTTCCTCGTCACCGTCGGCGTCTTCGCCGACCTGATGTCGAAGACCGCCGAGGAGCGCCGCCACGTCGCCACGCTGTTCCGGTGGGTGCCCGTCGGCGACCTGCAGGTCGACCTCGCGTTCCTCGCCGACCCGCTCAGCATCACGATGTGCCTGTTCGTCACGGGCATCGGCACGCTCATCCACCTCTACGCCGTCGGCTACATGCACGGCGACCCGCGCTTTTCGAAGTTCTTCCTCTACCTGAACCTGTTCGCGCTCAGCATGATCGTGCTGGTGCTCGGCGAGAACCTGCTGGTCACCTTCCTCGGTTGGGAGGGTGTGGGCACCTGCTCGTACTTCCTCATCTCCTTCTGGCACGAGCGCGAGAGCGCAGCCACCGCCGGCAAGAAGGCCTTCGTCACCAACCGCGTCGGTGACTGGGGCGTGATGATGGCGATGTTCCTCGCGTTCCAGGCCGTCGGCACCGTGAGCTACGGCGGCCTCAACGCTGCGGCCGAGAGCGGTGCGCTCAGCGAGAGCACGGCCACCGCGATCGCGATCATGTTGTTCATCGGTGCCTGTGGCAAGAGCGCCCAGCTGCCGCTCTACATCTGGTTGCCCGACGCGATGGAGGGCCCCACCCCGGTGAGCGCCCTCATCCATGCGGCCACGATGGTCACCGCCGGTGTGTTCCTGATGACCCGCGTCAACCCGGTCATCGCGGTGTCGGCCGAGTGGGTCACGTGGACGATCGCGATCGTCGGTTGCGCCACGGCACTCTTCGCCGCGACGATCGCCGTCGCCCAGAACGACATCAAGAAGGTGCTCGCCTACTCCACGGTCAGCCAGCTCGGCTTCATGTTCCTGGCGGTCGGCTCGGGTGCGTACGTCGCCGCGATCTTCCACATGATCACCCATGCGTTCTTCAAGGCGCTGCTGTTCCTCGGGTCCGGCTCGGTCATCCACGGCATGCACCACGAACAGGACATGCGCAGGATGGGTGCGTTGCGCAAGCTGATGCCCGTCACCGCGATGACGTTCATCATCGGCTGGCTCGCCATCGCCGGTGTGCCGCCGTTCGCCGGCTTCTGGAGCAAGGACGAGATCCTGCTCTACACCTTCGCCAAGAGCCCGGTGCTGTACGTGGTCGGTCTCGTCACCGCGCTGCTCACCGCCTACTACATGACCCGTCAGGTGATCATGGTGTTCTTCGGTGAGGCACGCTGGAACGATCATGCCGACGAGCACGGTGCGCACGGCGATTTCCAGCCGCACGAGAGCCCCAAGATCATGCTGCTCCCGCTCGTCGTCCTGGCCGGCCTGTCGATCGTCGGTGGCGCGCTGCAGCTGCCGTTCTCGTCCGATCTGCACTTCCTCGAGAAGTGGCTGGAGCCGGTGATCGAGTTCGGTGAGGCCGACATCAGTGGCACCTGGGCGTACGACAACAAGTACCTCCTCCTCGGCGTCGCGGTCCTGATCGCCGGGCTCGGCATCGCCGCCTCGGTGGCGGTGTACGGCAAGAAGAAGGTCAAGGCCATCGAGCCGGCCATCCTCGAACAGGGGTGGTACTACGACAAGGGCATCAGCGCCTTCATGGGCGGTCCGGGTCGCAAGGGATTCGACGCCATCGCCTGGTTCGACGCCAAGGTCATCGATGGTGCGGTCAACGGCGTGGCCAAGTTGGTGCAGGGCACCGCAGGGCAGGCACGCAAGACCCAGAGCGGCTTCGTGCGGCAGTACGCTGCCGCACTCGGTGTCGGGGTCGTGCTCATGCTCGTGTGGTTCGTGGTGATCCGGGGGATCCTCTGATGTCGTTCCCGATCCTCACCTCACTGGTGCTCGTCCCGGCCGCTGGTGCTCTCGCCATCGCCCTGCTGTCGCAGCGCCGCCCCGAATGGATCAAGCTCGTCGCGATTCTCGTCAGCGTCTTCACGGGTGCGCTCACCATCTGGCTGCTGTCCACGTTCGAGACCGCCGACGGCGGCTTCCAGTTCGTCAGCAAGCACGCCTGGATCAAGCCGTGGGGTATCTCGTGGCACCTCGGCGTCGACGGCATCTCGCTGTTCCTCGTCGTGCTCACGGGCGTGCTCTTCCCGCTCGTGATCCTCGGTATCGACCCGCACCACGACCACAAGCGCTACCTCGCGTGGTTGCTGTTGCTCGAGGCCGGGATGATGGGCAGCTTCCTCAGCCTCGACCTGTTCCTGTTCTTCGTGTTCTTCGAGATCGTCCTGGTCCCGATGTACTTCCTCATCGGTGGCTGGGGCTACGAGGGCCGGGTCTACGCGGCCACGAAGTTCTTCCTCTACACGATGGTCGGTTCGGCGTTCATGCTCGTCGGCATCATCGCGACGGCGTTCCTCGCCAGGAGCAACGGCGTCGGGTACCTCACCTTCGACCTGGTCGAACTGGCCGAGAAGGCCGAGTTCGCGACCTCCACCGGCCGCTGGTTGTTCTTCGCGATCGCGATCGCATTAGCGATCAAGGTGCCGATGTTCCCGCTCCACACCTGGCTGCCCGACGCGCACACGCAGGCGCCCACCGGTGGCTCGGTCATCCTCGCCGGCGTGATGCTGAAGCTCGGCACCTACGGCCTGCTGCGCTTCGGCGTGTTCCTCTTCCCGGAGGCCGCCCGCTGGAGCCGCCCGCTGTTCCTCACCCTCGCGGTGATCGGCATCATCTACGGCGCGATCGCAGCGACGATGCAGAAGGACCTGAAGCGGCTCGTGGCCTACTCGTCGGTGGCCCACCTCGGCTTCATCGTGCTCGGTACGTTCGCGTTCACCTCGCAGGCCATCACCGGCGCCACGATGCAGATGATCAACCACGGTCTCAGCACCGGTGCCCTGTTCCTCCTCGTCGGGATGATCTACGAGCGTCGCCACACCCGTCAGATCGCCGAGCTGAAGGGCCTGCAGAAGGTCGCCCCGATCTTCGCCGCGGGGTTCATGGTGGTGATGCTGTCGTCGATCGGCGTGCCCGGCCTGAACGGATTCGTGGGCGAGTACCTGATCCTCACCGGATCGTTCCTCACCGCCCGTTGGTGGACGGTCGTCGCTGCGACGGGCGTCATCCTCGCCGCGCTCTACCTGCTGTGGGCGTACCAGCGCGTGTTCCACGGCGAACCCGACGAGGCGAACCGTTCGTTCCCCGAACTGCGCGCCAAGGAAGCAGCGGTGCTGTTGCCGTTCATCGGCCTCATCGTGTTCACGGGCGTGTATCCCAAGCCGATGCTCGACCGCATCGAGCCGAGTGTGAAGGCGTTGATCACCCACGTGAGCGACAAGACCGGCTACGAAGAGCCGAACGTCCCCGAGCCGATCGAGGTCGAGGCACACGCCGAGGAGGTGCAGCCGTGATCGCCGAGACGCTCACCGGACCGCCGATCGCCTGGTTCGACATCAGCCCGCTGCTCATCCTGCTCGGCGCTGCACTCGTCCTGCTCGTCGTCGGGTCGCTCACGCCGTCGTGGCCGCGCGGACTGTACGCAGCGTTCACTGCCACGGCCGCCGGCGCCACGATGGTCATGGCGTTCGTCCTGTGGGACGACGTCACCGATCAAGGTGCCCGCACGCTCGTGGGTGACGCCGTCGTGCTCGATGCGTTCTCGATGTTCGCGACGATCGCGATCGCAGCGTCGGTGTTCCTCGCCTGTCTCGTCACGGACGACTACCTGCGCCGTGAGCAGATGGACGGCCCCGAGGTCTACGCCCTCTACCTCACCGCTGCGATCGGTGGGGTCACGATGGCGATGGCCAACGATCTCATCGTGCTGTTCCTCGGCCTCGAGGTGCTGTCGATCTCGTTCTACGTGCTCGCCGCCAGCCACCGCCGTCGGATCGAGAGCCAGGAAGCGGGCATCAAGTACTTCGTGCTCGGTGGCTTTGCATCGGCGTTCTTCCTCTACGGCATCGCCCTCATCTACGGCGGCACCGGCAACACCCGCTACGACCAGATCGTCGACGCGGTGAACGATGTCGTCCCGACCCAACGCAACGACGCCCTCGTCCTCGCCGGTGTCGCCCTGCTGCTGGTGGGTCTCGCGTTCAAGGTGTCGGCGGTCCCGTTCCACTTCTGGACCCCGGACGTCTACCAGGGAGCGCCCACCCCGGTCACCGCGTTCATGGCCTCGGCCGGCAAGATCGGTGCGTTCGCGGCGATGCTGCGGGTGCTCACGCAGGCGTTGCCCAACTGGCGCGACGACTGGCGTCCGGTGGTGTGGGTGATCGCCGTGGCGACCCTGGTGATCGGTTCGATCCTCGCCGTCGTGCAGACCAACGTGAAGCGCATGCTCGCGTACTCCTCGATCAGCCACGCCGGCTTCATCCTCGTCGGTGTCGAGGCAGCCGGTCACGCCGCAGGCGAGGCCGATCCGGGGCGCGGCGTGTCGGCGTCGATGCTCTACCTGCTGCTCTACGCCGTGCTCGTCATGGGCACCTTCGCGATCGTCACCGTCGTGGGTCGCACCGGCGACTCGCAGACCGACCTCGCCGCGTTCCGCGGCCTCGGTCGCACGCGTCCTGCCCTCGCGCTCGCCATGACCGTGCTCCTGCTCGCACAGGCGGGCGTCCCGCTCACGTCCGGGTTCGTCGCGAAGTTCGGTGTGATCGAAGCTGCGGTCGACGAGCGCAGCTACGCGATCGCGATCATCGCGATGCTCGCGTCGGTGATCGCCGCGTTCTTGTATCTCCGGATCATGATCAGCATGTGGATCACCGACGCCGAGGTCGGCGACGACGCCCGCGAGCAGGTGCGAGTGCCGCTCTCGAGCGGCATCGCGATCGTGCTCGCCGTCGGCTTCACGATCCTGGTGGGCATCGCCCCGGGCTGGATCATCTCGGCGGCCGAGAACGCCACCACGATCGCTCGCACCGCGCTGCCCTGAACACGTCGGCCCGCCGACCGGGCCGACCCGGGGCGCAGGTCGGTGTCAGCCGGCGTGTTCTGCCGACTGGCGGATGAACTCGTCGAACAGTGCCTGTTGGGCCGGCTCGGTGCTCGTGGTGTCCTCGGGGTGCCACTGGACGCCGACGACCCACGAGGCGCCGGTGTGTTCGACGGCTTCGATCAGCCCGCCGGGATCGTGGGCGACCGGACGCAGGTTCGAGCCGAGGCGATCGAGCCCTTGGTGGTGCACCGAGTAGCAGTGGCGGAGTTCGTCGGTGCCCGTCGCGGCGGCGAGGTGCGACGACGGGTCGATGCGCACCGTGTGCTCGCACATCCAGTGGCCGCCGCCGTCGAGGTCCTGCACGAGGGTGCCGCCCATCGCGACGTTCAGGACCTGCATGCCGCGACAGATCGCGAGGACCGGCAGGTCGCGCTCGATCGCCGCGTGGACGAGCGCCAGGTCGAACTCGTCGTGCAGACCGACCATGCCGTACAGCGCGTCGGTGGTCGCCCGCTGTCCGTACCGGTGGGGCTCGACGTCGCCGCCGCCCGGCAGCAGCAACCCGCCCAGTCGGTCGAGATAGGTGTGCACCATCTGCGGCGCGGTGGGCAGCGGCGGGAGGAGGACGGGGAGACCCCCCGACTTGGCGACGGCCCGGCTGTAGGGCTGGCTGCTCGAGAAGGCGTCGCGCCGCCCCTCGTCGGAGAACGACAGCACTCGACCGCAGATGCCGATGAGCGGTGGGTGCGCCGCCGGGTCGGCCGTCATCGCGCGGTCGCCTGACGCAGCAGCGCGTCGAACAGCGACTGCTGCTCGGGGTCGGTGACGGCAGTGTCCTCCGGGTGCCACTGCACCGCCACCGTCCAGTTCGCCCCGTCGACCTCCATCGCTTCGGGCATGCCGTCGTCGGCGGTGGCCACGAGCCGGAGGCCGTCGCCGAGCCGCCCGACGGACTGGTGGTGCACGCTGTGGCACGCTGCGGGTCGCTCGGTGCGGATCGCGGCGGCGAGCCGGCTGTCCGCGTCGATCGTGACCGGGTGCTTGGAGAACCAGTGGTCGTCGGAGCCGATGTGCTGCACGAGGTCGCCGCCGAGGGCGACGTTGAGGATCTGCATGCCGCGGCAGATGGCGAGCATCGGCTTGTCGGCAGCGAGCGTGAGCCGGACGACGTCGAGTTCGACCTCGTCGTGCTCGGGCACGATCCCGTACAGCTCGTCGGCGCTGGGCTCCTGGCCGTACCGGCGCGGATCGACGTCACCGCCGCCGTGCAGCACGACCGCGTCGAAGCGTGACATCAGCTCGGGAAGCCGGTCGTGGAGGGCCGGGATCGGCGGCAACATCAGCGGCACACCGCCCGCTCGTTCGACGGCACGGAAGTAGGTCTGCCCGGCCGCGAAGCTCTCGCCCCGCACCCCCTTCGACTCCGGACTCAGACGACCGACGATGAGCACATGCGCTGCCACGTGGCCATTCTGCCGGGGACGCCCCCGAACCGACGACGTTTCCGTCGGCGTCCGAGTGCCTGTCAGAATCACCACGTGCCCGACCCGACCTCCGATCACTCCTCCGCTCCCGCCACGATCGTCCTCCGCAACCCCGCCACCGAAGAGGTCGTGCGCGAGCTGACCCTCGCGACGCGGGCCGATGCCGACGCAGCGATCAAGCGCGCCGCTGCGGCGGGACCGGGTTGGCGGGCGATCGCTCCTGCCGACCGGGCGCGTCTCATGCGCCGCTTCGCCGACACGATCGCGGCGCACGCCGACGAGCTCGCAGCGCTCGAGACCGCCAACATGGGCATGCCCATGGGCAACAGCACCTGGTGCGCGAACGCCGCCGCCGACGTCATCCACTACTTCGCCGGAGCGATCGACAAGCACACCGGGTCGACCATCCCGGTGGCCGGCGGTGTCGACATGACCTTTCACGAGCCCCTCGGTGTCGTGGGCCTCATCACCCCCTGGAACTTCCCGGTGCTCATGGCGTCGTGGAAGATCGGCCCGGCGCTCGCAGCCGGCAACACGGCCGTGCTCAAGCCGGCCGAGATCACCCCGCTCACCGCGATGCGCCTCGGGGAGCTCGCGCTCGACGCCGGCGTGCCCGAGGGGGTGCTGAACGTCGTGGTCGGCACCGGCCCCGAGGTGGGATGGCGGTTCGTCGAGCACCCGACCGTGCGGAAGGTGGCTTTCACCGGCTCCACCGCGGTCGGCAAGCGGATCATGGCCGGATGCGCCGACCAGGTGAAGCGCGTGACGCTCGAACTCGGGGGCAAGAGTGCCAACATCGTCTTCGCCGACGCCGACATCGAAGCCGCAGCGGCAGCAGCGCCGGGTGCGGTGTTCGACAACTCGGGCCAGGACTGCTGTGCGCGCAGCCGCGTGCTGGTGCAGCGCTCGGTGTTCGACCGCTTCCTCGAGCACTTCGTCGAGTCGTCGCGTCACTTCGCCGTGGGCGATCCCACGTCGCCGAACACGGCCATGGGACCGCTCGTCACCGCCGAGCACCTCGCCCGGGTGCGCCGGTTCACCGACGGGCTCGAGACGGTGTACACCGGTGACGTCCCCGATGGGCCCGGTTACTGGCACCCGATCATGATCGCGACCAGCACCGACCACTCGGCGAGCATCTGCCGCGACGAGATCTTCGGACCGGTCGCGGTGGTGATCCCGTTCGAGGACGAGGCCGACGCCATCCGAATCTGCAACGACAGCGACTACGGGCTGTCGGGCTCGGTGTGGACCGGCGACGGCTCCCGCGCCCTGCGGGTCGTGCGGGCGATGGAGGCCGGCACGATCAGCGTGAACTCGAACAGCTCGGTGCGCTACTCCACGCCGTTCGGTGGCTTCAAGCAGAGCGGCCTCGGCCGCGAGCACTCGATGGCTGTGCTCGAC
>JBILUM010000631.1:0-2504 GCA_044370995.1 Ilumatobacteraceae bacterium
ACCTACCAACCGCCCCTCGGCGGCGTCATCACCATCTGGCGCGCCGAACTCGCGCTCTCCTGACATCCCGACCGCACGAGGATCGTCGTCACCGACTCGAGCACGATCTCGGCTGCCTTTCTGCTGCGGACAACCAGGAACCAACCGCGATCCGCCCCGCCTGCACGACCATCGCCGTCGACGCCCGGCGCAGACCGACGGGAGGTCGGATCAGATGGTGGTGATCGTGAGGGTGGCGTTGTAGGTGCCGGCGTCTGCCGTGACGGGCACCAGGAGCCGCAGCCGGGCATCGAGGGTGGCGATGCCGAGGCCGCGGCCCAGCGGGGCGGCAGCCAACGCCCGAGGCGTCGACAACCCGGTTCCCTGCCCGGGGGTGACGACCTGGCCACCGACGACGAGCTGGTCGTAGCCGTCGAACGAGACGCCCGAGTCGGAGGTGACGACCGGTGTCCAACCGAGGTACGCGCCACCGAAGGTCTCGCCACCCGAGGTGAAGTCGGTCACGGTGCCGTTCACCGTGAAGCCCGGATCGAGGTCGCGGGTGTCGACCACGGTGATCTGGTTGAGCCGACCACTGGCCGAGAAGTAGGTACCGGCGAACGGTCCGGCGGTCAGCAGCCGAGCGGTGCCCATGTCGAGCGCGCAGCGCGTCGGGTAGGTCGGCACCGCAGGGTACGGGTACTCGGGGAACACGCTGTCGGGCAGTCCCCCGGGCGTGAGCGGAGCCGTACCGACCTGGTCGGCAGATGCCGGCAGGGCGGGCAGGCCGGCGAGGCCTCCCGTCGGCGGCTCTTCCGGCAACGCGCCGTACACGCCGCAGCGCTGGGTGAGCACCAGCGCGCCGGCCGGGCGCAGCACCTGGATGCCGCCGGTCCCGATCAGTGGCGCGAACGGTGCCACCGGCCCGGTCGACAGCGGTGTGGCGACGAACGGGGCCGGATGCAGCGGCGTGACGGTGATGTCGTAGACCGTCCCACCGACGAGCCCCGACAGCAGGAAGCTCGTCGACGCTGCGGCAGCGGTGAACGGCGATCCCGGCACCGCCGGGCTGACGTCGATCGAGTAGCCCGTGGGGGCGGGCCCGGTGGGCGCCGTCCATGAGAGCACGATCGTCTCGGTGCCCGGCGAGGCGGTGAGTCCCGAGACCGGCGGACGCGGTTGGATGCTCGGCGTGCCGCTCGCGGTGTTCGACGCGAGACGTCGTAGATGGTGCCGTTGGTGAGTCCCGACACGGTGAAGCTGCCGGGCGTGGGCACGTTCAGCGTGACCGGCGCACCGCCGCCCTGGGGCGCCGCGGTGATCGTGTACCCGGACACGGGCGGCACGGCGGTCACGCCCGTGAAGGTGCCGGCCAGGCTGCCGTTCCCGGGCGTGAGCGCACCGGACAGCACCGGCGCTGCGGGCACCGCACCGAGCGTCCACGCCAGCGTGGTGGCGGTGACACCGCTCACCGTGACCTCGGCGCGCCAGTGGCGAAGGGTCTCGCCCGCTGCCGACACGCACGCCAGACCCAACTCGTAGACACCGTCGGTGACGCCCGAAGCGCCGCTGTTCGTCACGAGGTTCACGTCGGCGATCGGTGCGATCACACCGGTCACGTCGACCGTCGGCAGGGCGACCTGGGTGATGCCGCCGGTGGACCTCAGCGGCTGCACCACGGTGCCCACGGGTGCGCCGACCGGTGCGATCGGACCGGACGCGTCGTAGGTGAGGGTGGCGACATCGACCGAGGCCGACACGAAGAACGTCGACCAGGTGATGCCGTTGGTCGTGGTGTCGCCCGGGCAGGCGTCGTCGGGTGCCGTGAGGCCCATCGTGATCGGGGTGGCCTCGGTGCCGGCCCCTGGGGCGACGATCAGTCCGGGCGCCGGTGGGGTGCCGGGCGGCTGGGCACCGACGTGGGGTGTGACGAGGCCGACGACGGCGAGCGCCGCCACCAGTCCGATCCACCGCTGCACCCTGGCACTCGCCACGTTCGTGCCCTCCGATGAGCACTTCCCGACCTGCCGGGGACGTCCCGGCGATCTGAGATGCTCGCCTGCACCTGCGACCTGGTGCAATCGTCATGGCCCGACTTCACCGTCCGGCACACGAGCATTCACCTGGCGGACATGTCCTGCCACCGAGGCGTCTCCTGGCGATCAGGCCGGCTCACTCGTCGTGCGACGAGCCCGTTCCGGGGTGTTGGTCGACGAACACGCCGGCGTGGGAGAAGTCGCCCTGCCACGACCGATCGACGATCGACGGCGGCGCGGCCGCGATGGTGCCGTCGGGACGGAGCACCCACAGATCGTCACCGGCACGCGGCGCACAGCCGGTGTTCGTCCACGCCGCGAGCACGACACCGCCGGCATCGACACGGATCATGGCCGTCGCCGGGGTTCGCACCGCCACTGACTGCGTAGGAGATGCCGACGGGGCGCCCGCCGGCGTGGTGGCGACGTCCGAACGGGCGACGTCGCCGTCGTCGACACGGCATCCGTCGTCTGCGTCGTCTGCGTCGT
>JBILUM010000632.1:0-2503 GCA_044370995.1 Ilumatobacteraceae bacterium
CGAACCCGATCACGAGGAACCGGCCCTCCCAACCGATCGCTCGCAATGCCTGCTCGGCCTTGTCGCCGCCCACTGCGTCGTAGACGACGTCGATGCCTCGACCGTTCGTCAGCTCCTTGGCGCGTTCTTTGAGGTTCTCGGTGGCGTAGTTGATGGTCTCGTCGGCGCCCCGTTCGCGGCACAGGTCGAGCTTCTCCTCGGTCGATGCCGCGGCGATCACCCGTGCGCCCATGAGCTTGCCGATCTCCACCGCAGAGACGCCGAGTGCGCCGCCGGCGCCGAGCACGAGCAGCGTCTCGCCCGGCTGGATGTTCGCCCGGTGTTTCAGGGCGTAGAGGGTCGTGCCGTATGCGTAGTTCAGCCCGGCGGCGACAGCGAAGTCGACCGAGTCCGGGAGCCGACGGGCGGAGGCAGCAGGAATCGAGACCAGCTCGGCGTAGCTACCGGTCGTGCCGAACCCACCGACGACACGGTCGCCGACCGACCAGCCGGTCACGCCGTTGCCGACGGCCGCGACGACACCGGCGGCCTCGCCGCCCGGGATGTACGGCGGCGTCGGATGGTACTGGTACTTGTCTTCGAGCATCAGCGTGTCGGGGAACGTGACCGCCGCAGCCTTCACCTCGATCAGCAGTTGGCCGTCACCGGCGATCGGATCATCCATCTCCTCGACGACCAGGGCCTCAGGAGGCCCGAACGCCTGACACACGACAGCTCTCATGGATGCCGACAGTAGACGGACACGCCCACCGCCCGATCGTCCGGTCGGCGTGTTCGTCGACCGGCTCGAACCACGGTGAGGGAGTGGCGGGTCGCACGATCGATCGAGGTGGCGCCGGTTCAGACGCGTCGGCCATCCCGATCTCGGCCGGTCTTCTGTTCCCTGCAACCGCAGACCGGCCGAGATCCTGGTGGCGTCGCCGGCCGATGTCGCTGCCGGCCGCCTGGCTCACAGCTCGGGTCGACGCCACTCGTCGAGGACGAGCTCGTACTCGACCTCTCCGTGCTCCGTGCCCGGCAGCGGGTCGTCGAACTCGACGTGGAACGTGCGCACGTGCCGCATACCGCATCGTTCCATCACGCTGCGGCTCCGCTGATTGGCTGCCATCGTCTGAGCCGTGACGCTCGTCGCGCCCCGCATCGTGAACGCCTCATCGATCATCGCTCGGGCTCCTTCCGTCGCCAGACCGAGGCCCCACCACCGACGGGCCAGCCGGTATCCGAGTTCGAAGGCGTTGTCGCCGAGTGGAGCCAGTGCGAACCAACCGACGAACTCGCCGCCGGCCCGGGCGAGCGCGATCCATCGGTGGCCGAGGTTGTCGCGGATGGATGTCCGAACCTCCGAACGGGTGCTCGGTCGTCCGGTGAGGAATCGCATCACCTCCTGGTCCGAGTCGAGATCGACGAGCAGGTCGACGTCGTCGATCGTGATCGGCCTCAAGAGGAGTCGTTCGGTCTCGATCCGTTCCTGCACCTGCTCACTGTCTCGCACCCGGCAGTCGTTGTCGATCGTCGTGGCCGGTTCGTGTGACATGCGTGGCGCGACCGGGCACGGCTTCCGGGGCCGTGGTGGTGTGGGGCGGTGGAACGTGTGCGACGACTGATCAGCGCCGCGATCCTCGTGTTGCTCGTCGGAGCGATCGTCGTCCACCGTGACGACCTCGCCTCGGCGATGGGCGAAATCGGTCGACTCGACCCGACGTGGATCGTGGGGCTGTGCGCGCTGATGGCCCTCGGGGTCGCGGTCGACGGGCTGTTCACCAGCGCCGTCACGCCGCAGTTGAGCGTCGGCCGGGCGATCCTCCTCCAGCAGTCGGTGACGGGAGCGAACAACACCGTCGTCGGCAGCGGGCCGGTCGCCACGGGCGTGCGCATCGCGATGATGCGCAGCTGGGGTATCGGCGACACCTCGATCGGCGTCAGCCTGGTCGCGTTGAACGTGGTCGCCGCAGCGAGGCTGTGGCTGATCGCGCTGGCGACGGCGGTCGCCGGTCTGCTCGGCGCCGATGGAGGCCTGCTCGACCGGCGGATCCATGTGGTGGTCATCGTGGTGGCGGTCGTCGTGCTCAGCGGGTCGGCCGTGCTGTGGTGGGTGCTGCTGTGTCACCCGTTGGCGGCAGCGCGACTCGCCGGTGTCGGTCAACGGGCGTGGAGTCGACTCGGACGGCGGTGGGCGCGATTGCCCGTGGTCGATCTCGTCGACATCGTGGAGCGTGCCCGGGCCGAGGCCCGGCTCATCGTGCGTCTCCGTCGGTGGCGAATCGTCGCCACCACGGTCGCGGACCAGACCGTCTCGGTGCTCAAGCCGATCGCGGTCGTGCGCGCGTTCGGCATCGACGCTGCCACCATCTCGACCTGGCAGGTGGTGATCGCCTACGGGCTGGTCCGCCTCGTCGTCGCGCTCACGCCGATCCCCGGCGGTATCGGCGTGACCGAGATCGGACTGGCATCGCTGCTCATCCGGTTCGGTGGGTCGGAATCCACCGTCATCGCCGCGGTGCTG
>JBILUM010000633.1:0-2501 GCA_044370995.1 Ilumatobacteraceae bacterium
ATCGAGGCGTCGACGATCACGTCGCTCGGCACGTGGAGGTTGGTGATGCCGCGGTCGGAGTCGACCATCGCGATCGCGGGGCCGGCGGCGATGGCGGCCTGGAGGTCGGCCTCGATGGCCGCCTGCTGGTCGGCCGGGAGCGACTCGATCGCGCTCAGCACGGCGCCGAGGCCGTTGTTCGGGTTGGCGCCGGCCGCGGCGAGCGCCTCGGCGTGCTTGGCGAACACGTCGGCGAAGAACACGCGGACCGCGTGACCGAAGATGATCGGGTCGGAGACCTTCATCATCGTGGCCTTCATGTGCAGCGAGAACAGCACGCCCTCGGCCTTGGCGCGCTGGACTGCGCCCTGCAGGAACGCGACGAGCGCCTGCTTGCTCATGAAGGTGCCATCGACCACTTCACCGGCGAGCACGGGCAGCGAGGCCTTCAGCGCGGTGACGGTGCCGTCGGCGGCGACGTGCTCGATGCGCAACGTGCCGGCGGCCTCGATCGTGACCGACTGCTCGTTGGAGCGGAAGTCGCCGGAGGTCATCGTGGCGACGTTCGTCTTCGAGTCGGGCGACCAGGCGCCCATCGAGTGCGGGTGGCTCTTCGCGTAGTTCTTCACCGACAGCGGCGCACGACGGTCGGAGTTGCCCTCGCGCAGCACTGGGTTCACGGCCGAACCCTTGGTGCGGTCGTAGCGCGCCTTGATGTCGCGCTCGGCGTCGGTGCTGGGCTTCGACGGGTAGTCGGGCAGGGCGTAGCCCTTGTCCTGCAACTCCTTGATGGTCGCGTCGAGCTGCGGCTGTGAAGCCGACACGTTCGGCAGCTTGATGATGTTGGCCTCGGGCAGCAGGGCCAGCTGGCCGAGCTCGGCGAGGTGGTCACCGATGCGCTGCTCGGGGGTGAGCAGGTCGGGGAACTGTGCGATCACACGGCCGGCCAGCGAGATGTCGCGCGTCTCGATCTCCACGTCGGCGGCCTTGGCGAAGGTCTGGATGATCGGCAGGAACGAATAGGTGGCGAGCAGCGGCGCCTCATCGGTGTGGGTGTAGATGATCTTCGAGGTCATGTCTCGCTCGCCTTCGTCGTGAGATCCAGTCGGTCTGGCCAGGCGCCGTCGGGCGCCGCACCACAGCTTAGACCAGACAAGTTCAAGACAAGCAGTCCCCCTCGCGATCTCCTCCTCCCCAGCCCACTCCAAGCCGGCCGCTGATCGCCGTCGATCGCCGGTGGCGACGCGGGACCGGTCTCGTTCGATCACCGCGCAGGGTCGCCCACGTGGTCACGGCGTTCACCGTCGGTCACTCGGTCACGGGCGGCCGCCGACGGCTCGACGAGCGGGCTCGTCTCCGCATCGAGCGACCCGACCGTGGGCCTGACGACGCGACGGTCCCCGGTTCCAGCGGCAAGACTGGAGGGGTGAGCAACGCGGTGGACGAGTGGAGCACGCTGTTCACCGCCATGGTGCTCCAGGCGCTGCCCTTCCTCGTCCTCGGCGTGCTGCTGTCGGCTGCGGTTGCAGTGCTCGTGCCGCTGCAGGTGTGGCGGTGGATCCTGGCTCGGCGGACGGTGGTGGCGGTGCCGGCCGCGGCCATGTGCGGCGCCGTCGTGCCCGGGTGCGAGTGCACCACCGTGCCGATCGCCGGGCGGCTCACCGAGCGGGGCGTGCCCTTCGCTGCCGCGATGTCGTTCGCGCTCGCGTCTCCGGCACTGAATCCGATCGTGCTCCTGGCGACCGCAGCTGCGTTCGCCGGCCAGCCGTCGATGGTGGTCGCCCGCTTCGTGGCGTCGTTCCTCACGGTGCTGATCGTCGGCGCCTACCTCGCAGCGCTCGGTGTCCAACCGGTGCCGCGGCGCTCGACGCACGACCACGTCGCAGGGGGCTCCACCCCCGCACGTGTCGTGGCGGCTGCCCGCCACGACTTCACGCACACGGCCGGACTCGTGGTGCTCGGCGCTGCGGTCGCTGCCACGATCCGGGTCGCGCTGCCCGACGACCTCTTGGAACGACTCGGCGGCAACGACGTCGTGGCCGTGCTCACGATGGCGGTGCTCGCCGTCGTCATGGCCCTGTGCTCCGAGTCGGATGCCTTCGTGGCCGTGTCGTTCGTGACCTTCCCGCCGATCGCGGTGCTGGCGTTCATGGTGGTCGGGCCGATCGTCGACCTGCGGCTGCTGCTGATGTACCGCTCCACGTTCGGATCTCGCGCCGCTGCGACCATCGGTGCGCTCGGGTTCGTCGGCGCGATCATCGCCGCCACCGTCGTCGGGCGCGTGCTGCTGTGAAGACGACGCCACGATGGACCGAGCTCGCCGACCGGGCGATGCTCGTGCTGCTCGGTGGGGCGATGATCGTCGTCGCCGCAACGGGGGACAGCCTCCAGTACGTACGCGAGGCGATGACGCTGCCGCTGATCCTGGCTGGCGCTGTCGTGGTCATGCTCGGCCTCGCCGGGCTCCGCGGTGGGGGCGGTCATCGCCACACGCCTCGTTCGTTCGGGCTCGTCGGCATCGC
>JBILUM010000049.1:0-9280 GCA_044370995.1 Ilumatobacteraceae bacterium
CTCGACGAGCACCGTGTCGGTGTAGCCGAGCTTGCCCAGGTGATAGGCGGTGGAGCATCCGACGATGCCACCCCCGATGACGACCACTCGTGCCTGTGTGGGCAGCTCTGCCATGCGCGTCTCCTTAGCTTGCCGTCGACGTTAGTTCGCGCGACCCGACGAAACCGACAGATCTGGCGCTTCGTGTTGATTTGGTGGAGGATGGCAGGATGGGCCGCTACGAGCACGAGGTGATGAACGCTGTCGGTCTGCGCGGCACCGTGTCGGTGCGTGAGCTGGCCTCGCTGCTCGACGTGAGCGACCAGACGATCCGTCGCATCGTGAAGCCGATGGTCGAGCGCGGCGAGGTGCGCAAGGTGCACGGTGCGATCACGGCCGTCACCACGTCGTCCGGGTCGGGCGACGCGCCGTTCCTCACCCGCATGAACGACGCACGCGAGGCGAAGGTCGCGATCGCCGCCGAGGTGGCCAAGCTCGTGCTCGACGGCGACAGCGTCGTGCTCGACACCGGCTCCACAACCGGCTACATCGCCCAGGCGCTCCGGGGTCACCACGGACTCACGGTCGTCACCAACTCGTCGTTCGTCGCCACCACGCTTGCAACCATCCCGGGCAATCGGGTGCACATGGCGGGCGTCGAGCTGCGCAATCACGACGGCGCCTCGTTCGACGCGTTCGCGTTCCAGGTGGTGCGGTCGATGAAGGTACGGGTCTCGATCCTGTCGGCATCGGCGATCGACCCTGTTCGCGGTCCGATGGTGCACGAACACGCCGAGGCCGAGATGTCGGCGGCGATGGCCGGGATCGCCGACCTGCGGATCATCGCCGTCGATGCCACCAAGTTCGGCCGCAGCGCCCTCGTCGCCCTGCCCCCGCTGCGCAGCGGCGACGTCGTCGTGACCGACCGCCGCCCGCCCGCCCCGATCACGAGAGCCCTCCGCCCCGCCACGATCATCACCCCTTCGTGAGCGAAGTGCGCCCTATGAGTGCACGAGGCTCACGAACGAGACCGACCCGTGAGCGAGATGCGCTCCCTGACGGCATCTCGCTCACGAAGGATCAGGCAGCGAGGGATCGACGACGTTGGTGGTAGAGGTCGAGCAACTCGGCGGTCACCGAAGCAAGGTCGTGCTCGATCTCGGCATCGGTGACGCGGTCCACCTGCCAGTCGATCCTGCGGAGCCCCCGGTCACGCTGCTTGTCGCGCTGGGCGTCGACGCGCCCTCCGTGCCATGTCACGTGGTCCACCTCCACCGCCCAGCGCACGTCGGGGACCGCCAGATCCGGATGAATCGTGATCCCGTCGAGCGTGATGGCGTGTTGGCGCACGAGTCCGTGAACGCCGCGTCGCCGAAGGGCGTCGAAGAGCAGCACTTCGAGATCGGAGTCAGCGGGCTTCAACCAGGCGGGCCGGCTCTGGATCACCCGGACGAAACGCTTCGAACCGGGCCGGCGCGGGTGGTACATCCGGTGTGCGATCTCGTGGAGTTCGGTCATCGTCACCCACCCACGATCGAGCATCTGCTCGATCACCGACTCGAGATCGAGATCTGTCATGACCGCTCCGAGATCGAATGCGAGACGGGCCGGGCTCACGACCCTGATCCCGTCAGAACGCGTGACGACATGTTCAGGATCGAGGATGCTGCAACGCCGCAGCCGGATCATCGGGCCGGTCAACGTGTTGCTGTAGTGGGGGACCCGGACATCGATCCTCGGCTCGGCACCCATCTTCCGGAGACCAGCGAGCCGCCCACCAGCGCGTCCGGTGATGACGGCTCGCTCATCGGCCAGGCAGGCGGCCAGGCACCATCCCTCGAGGCTCTCAGGCGACGATGCCAATCGATAGACCCCATCGAAGAGCGGGACCAGCAGTCCATCCTCGACGAGGTGGCGGCGCTGAGCGACGCTGATCCCGAGTTCGCGGAGCTCGCTGTCGGCGACGATGCCGTAGCGATCGCGCACGTGAAGCGCAAGGAGTCGATTGATGGCGGGCACAGGCGCACCTCCGAGTCGTGAGATCGTCGGGGGACGCCGCGCCGAAACCTATCGACGCCCTCCGGATTTCGCGTCGGCCGCACCACTTCGTGAGCCAACCGCGCCGTGAGTGCGCATCTGGCTCACGAGCATCGGATGTTCGTGAGCGAGATGCGTCCTCCGTGCGCATTTCGCTCACGATGGGTTCATGGGGGTAAACGGAACACCTGTTCAGGGTGTGTGGGCCGGGTCTATGCTCCCGGCGCATGGGGACCGGTGGGGGACGAGCGTGACGGATCCGATGATCGAGGTACGGGGCCTGTGGAAGGTGTACGGGCACCGGGCGGAGCGGATCGTCGGGTCACCGGAAGCCGATCTGCCCCGCAACGAGCTCGAGGCCCGCACCGGCTGCGTCGTCGCCATGCGCGACATCGACCTCGACGTCGCGCAGGGTGAGGTCTTCGTGGTCATGGGGCTGTCGGGCAGCGGCAAGAGCACGCTCGTGCGATGCCTCACGCGCCTCATCGAACCCACCGCCGGCACGGTCCGCATCGGCGGTGTCGACGTCACCAAGGCCGACGATCAGCAGCTGCTCGACGTACGCCGCCACAAGGTCTCGATGGTGTTCCAGCACTTCGGTCTGCTGCCGCACCGCAGCCTGGTCGACAACGTCGCCTTCGGCCTCGAGCTCCAGGGGGCCGACAAGGGCCAACGGCGCGAGCTGGCGGCCAGCACCCTCGAGCTCGTCGGCCTGCGCGGCATGGGTTCCTACAAGCCGCACCAGCTGAGCGGTGGCCAGCAGCAGCGCGTCGGTCTCGCCCGGGCCCTCGCCACCAACCCCGACATCCTCCTGTTCGACGAGCCGTTCTCCGCGCTCGACCCGCTCATCCGCCGCGAGATGCAGGACGAGGTCATCCGCCTCCGCAGCGAGGTGCGCAAGACCATGGTCTTCATCACCCACGACCTGTCGGAGGCGCTGCGTCTCGGCGATCGCATCGCGATCATGCGCGACGGCCGGTTCGTGCAGGTCGGCACGCCGGCCGAGGTGGTGATGAACCCTGCCGACGACTATGTGCGCAACTTCGTCCGCGACGTCCCTCGGTCGCACGTGGTTCCGGTCGACGCGATCATGGACCCGCTCGGCGGCGGCCCCTTCGGCGGCGACATCTCCGGCGACACGAAGGTGCGCGACGTCGTCGGTCGGGTCGCCATCACCGAGCTCCCACTGCGCGTGATCGACAGCTCGGGCACACCGGTCGGCTCGATCGACCGGATGGGCGTGCTGTCGGTCATCGCCAACGAGGACCTCTGACCGATGGCGCTCGCCACCGCATCCGGACCCTCGAACTCCGGACCCTCGAACGCGACCGCCCCCACCTTCGGCGTCGCGGGCACCCGTCGTTGGGTCCTGCCCGTCGCGACGTTCGGACTGCTCGCGATCGTCGCGATCGCGGTGAATCCGAACGTGCCGTCGTGGATGGACATCGGCCTGCAGAAATGGGTCCGCGACCGGTACATGTGGACCGTCCAGAACAGCAACAGCTCGTGGATCTTCACCGGCGTGTTCAACCCGCTGTCGGACGCGATCAACTGGCTGGTCGAGTCCGTCCAGTGGATCCTGCGCACCCTGCGCTGGCCCGGTGTGATCGCGCTGTTCGCAGCGATCGGATGGATGACCGCCGGCATGCGTGCGGCCGTCTCCGGTGGCCTCGCGATGGCCGGCATCGTCGTGCTCGACGTGTGGGAGCCGGCGATGGTGACCCTGTCGATCATGGTGACGGCCGTCGGGATCGCCCTGGTGATCGGCATCCCGCTCGGCATCTGGACGTCGCGTTCGGACCGGGCGGAGCGAATCGTTCGAGGTTTCCTCGACACGGCACAGGTGATGCCGGCGTTCGTCTATCTCATCCCGGTCACGATCTTCTTCGGCATCAAGTACCCACCCGCGGTCATCGCCACCGTCATCTACGCGGTGCCGCCGGCCGTTCGCCTCACGAGCCTCGGCCTCCGCAGCGTGCCGACGGTGATGAACGAGGTAGGGGAGTCCTTCGGCTGCACTTCGTGGCAGCAGCTGCTGAAGGTGCAGCTGCCGATGGCACGCAAGACGATCCTCCTCGGTCTGAACCAGGTGATCATGATGGCGTTCGGCATCGTCGTGATCGCCTCCCTGCTCGGCGCCGACGACCTCGGCAACCTCGTGTTGAAGGGTCTGCAGAAGAACGACGTCGGCGCAGCGTTCGTCCCCGGTCTCGGCATCGTCCTGCTCGCGGTCGCGCTCGACCGCATCTCCACCGGTGAGCGCTCGACGTCCACCAAACCGCCGCTCATCAAGCTCCCGACGGTCGAGCGTCGCACCGGCACGCTGATCGCACTCGGCTCGGTCGTCGTCGCCGCGGCGATCGCGAAGCTCGCCGACATCACCGACATCCCCGATGCGCTCACCGTCGACATCAGCGGCACGATCAACGACGCGGTCGGCTGGGTGCAGGACAACCTCCGCAAGGGTGTCCCGATCATCGGTGGCACGCAGGCGATCAACGACTTCCTCGTCACCGACGTGCTCGAGCCGCTCCGCAAGTTCCTCGTGTGGCTGCCGTGGTTGCTCGTGGTGGTGGTC
The DNA here is from genome assembly GCA_044370995.1 of Ilumatobacteraceae bacterium. Classification (GTDB taxonomy): domain Bacteria; phylum Actinomycetota; class Acidimicrobiia; order Acidimicrobiales; family Ilumatobacteraceae; genus VFMC01. The sequence goes on from JBILUM010000049.1 coordinate 4,595, forward strand.
GTCGCCGGCATCGCCTACCTGAGCAAGGGATGGCGCCTGGCGGTCGGCTGCTCGGTCTGCCTGCTGCTGATCGGTACCTTGGGCGACATCCCCGGCGGCGTCGACGGCCGCACCCACCTGTGGGACCTCTCGATGGACACCCTGAGCCAGGTGCTGGTCGCGATCGTCATCAGCGTCGCGATCGCACTCCCGCTCGGCGTGTGGGCCGGTCGGTCCGATCGCGCCCAGCAGGTCATGCGCCCGTTCCTCGACGCCGCGCAGGTCATGCCGCAGTTCGTCTACCTCATCCCGGTGCTGTTCCTGTTCGGTGTCGGCCGCGGCGCCGGCGTCGTCGCGTCGGTCATCTACGCGATCCCGCCGTGCATCCGCCTCACCGGCCTCGGCCTGCGCGAGGTGCCGTACACGCCCCGCGAGGCGGCCATCAGCTTCGGTGCCACCGAGCGCCAGGAGCTCGTGAAGGTGCAGTTGCCCCTCGCGTTCCGGTCGATCATGCTCGGTATCAACCAGACGATCCTGATGGTGCTCGCCACCGTCATCATCGCCGCCCTCGTCGGCGCCGGCGCACTCGGCCTGGTCGCCTACGAAGGGTTCACCAAGCCGATCCAGAAGATCGGCCAGAGTGCGGCCGCGGGCCTGAGTATCGTCTTCCTCGCGATCGTGCTCGACCGCATCACCCAGGCCTGGGGCACCAGCCCCGATCAGCAGCGACGGTCGTGAACGTCGTCGCCGCAACCATGCCAACCGGCACACACAGCATCAAGAAGCCAGCCCTCTTCCCAGGGACCCACTGGCCGAACCAAGGGGGGAACCCGACCACATGAAGACACACCGACGCAGCGTCAAGCTGCTCGCCGCGAGCCTCGCCCTCACCGGCTTGCTCGTGGCCTGCGGCAGCGACGACGAGGAGACCACCGACGCCCCAGCGGGAACCGAGGCGCCCGGCGCCACGGAGGCCCCGGCCGAGGGCGGCGACACGCCCGCCACCGGCGAGGGCATCGTCCTCGCTGTCAACCCGTGGACCGGCTCGGCCGTGAACGCGAACGTCGCCAAGGTGGTGCTCGAGTCGCTCGGCACCCCGGTCGAGCTGCTCGACATCGACGAGAACGCCACGTGGGTCGGCATGGACGACGGCAGCATCGACGCCGTGCTCGAGGTGTGGCCGTCGGGTCACGCAGCCGACTACGAGACCTACATCACGGGCAAGCAGTCCGTCGTCGACCTCGGCCTCCTCGGCCCGAGCGCGAAGATCGGCTGGTACGTCCCGACGTTCGTCGTCGAGGAGCACCCCGAGCTCGCCACGTGGGAGGGGTTCAAGGATCCCGAGCTGGCCAAGCTGTTCAGCACCGCCGAGTCCGGCGCCGACCTCGGCCAGTTCCTCATGGGTGACCCGAGCTATGTCACCTTCGACGAGCAGATCATCGCCAACCTCGAGCTGCCGCTGAAGTACGTCGTCGCCGGCTCGGAAGCCGGTCTGATCACCTCGATCCAGCAGTCGATCGACGAGAAGACCCCGCTGCTCCTGCAGTTCTGGCAGCCCCACTGGCTGCAGTCGAAGGTCGACCTCACCGAGGTGAAGCTGCCCGAGGTGACCGAGGAGTGCCTCGCGTCGGCAGCTGCCGGTGACGGCGGCTACGCCTGCGACTACGCGGTCGACGAGCTGTACAAGGCGGCCTCGGCCGGTCTCGAGGCCAAGAACGCCACGGCGTTCAAGGTCCTGAAGAACCTCCAGCTCACGACCGATCAGCAGAACGAGATCGCAGCCATGATCGACAACGACGGCATGGCGCCCGGCGAGGCCGCTGCGGCCTGGGTCGCCGCCAACGCCGACGTCGTCGCCGCCTGGTCGGCCTGATCACCATCACGTGCTGAGCTGCGTGCAACTCGCAGGCTGCTCACCCACGATCCAGACGAATCACCACACACGTTGCGGATGGTGGCCACCGGTCCTCGGGCCGGCGGCCACCGCCGCGTCAGGAGCACCACCATGTCAACCCCCAGCACCCCCGTCAGCGTCGGCTATGTCGGCCTCGGCAACCTCGGCATGCACCTCGCGGCCAGCCTCGTCCGAGCGGGACACCACGTCACCGTCACCGACCTCGACCGCAGCCGCGCCGCGGGCCTCGAGGCGGCCGGCGCCACGTGGGCCGACACCGCAGCCGGGGTCGGCGCCGTGTCCGACGTCGGCTGCACCTGCCTGCCGTCGCCGGCCGCGGTGAGCGCCGTCGTCACCGGCCCCGGTGGCCTGCTCGAGGCGATGCGCCCGGGCAGCACCTGGATCGACAACAGCACGACCGATCGCGACGAGACGGCCCGCCTCGCGGCGATCGCCGCCGAGCACGGCGTGCGCATCCTCGAAGCGCCGGTCACCGGTGGCGTACACAAGGCGGCTGCCGGCGACATCACGGTGCTCGTCGGCGGCGACGAGGCCCTCCACGACGAGCACCTCGACCTGCTGAACGCGATCGGCAGCCCGGTGCTCTACATGGGCCCACTCGGCAGCGCAGCGGTGATCAAGGTGATCACGAACATGCTCGCCTTCATCCACCTCGTCGCCGCCGGAGAGGCGCTCATGCTCGCGAAGCGCGGCGGCCTCGACCTCACGAAGTCGTTCGAGGCGATCCTGAACAGCTCGGGCAACAGCTTCGTGCACGAGACCGAGAGCCAGGTCATCCTCAACGGCAGCTACAACATCAACTTCACGATGGACCTGGCGTGCAAGGATCTCGGCTTCGCCACCGACTTCGGTCGCGAGTTCGGGGTGCCGCTCGAGCTGGCCGGCCTGGTCGAGCAGACCTTCATCCGGGCCCGGTCGCAGTACGGCGGCGGCGCATGGTCGTCGCAGGTCGTGAAGCTCCTCGAGGACGCGCTGGGCACCGACCTGCGCGCACCGGGCTTCCCGGCCGAGCTGCAGTGACCGATCGCGAGGTGACCGACGGGACCGACCACGAGCTGCGCATCCGACGCGAGCTCGCGGCGGCGTTCCGGTGGACGGCGCGCCTCGGCTGGCACGAGGCGGTCGCCAACCACTTCAGCGCGATGGTCGACGACCACCGGTTCCTCCTCAACCCCGTCGGCCGCCACTTCGCACGCATGACCGCAGGCGACCTCCTGCTGCTCGACACCGCTGACGCGGGCAGCGGTGAGGTGGCCGACGGGGCGGACATCACCGCGTGGTACCTCCACGCGCACGTGCACGCCCACGTACCGAGGGCGAAGGTGATCCTGCACACCCACATGCCCTACGCCACCACGCTCGCATGCCTCGACGGCTACGAGCTCCAGATGCTCGACCAGAACGCATGTCGGTTCCACGGTCGGGTCGCATACGACCGCGACTACGGCGGCATGTTCATGGACGACAGCGAGGGCGACCGCGTCGCCGGTCTGCTCGGCGCCCACAACACCGTGCTGCTGCTCGGCAACCACGGTGTGATGGTCGTCGGCGAGACCGTGGCCGAGGCCTGGGACGAGCTCTACTACTTCGAGCGGGCGTGCCAGCTGCAGGTGCTCGCGCTCTCGACCGGCCGGCCTCTGGCCGTGCTCGGCGATGACGTCGCGGCGGTGACGGCGAAGCAGTGGCACGACTATCCGCACGCGGCAGCGCAGGCACACCTCGACGAGCTGATGGCGATCCTCGACGCCGACGATCCCGGATACGCCGCCTGAGTGGGACCCTCGGAGCGAGGACGTCAGGCCCTGTTCGTCCAACCGGTGCCGACGTACCCTCGAGTCGTCCGAAGGGGGCAGCGATGCGGCACGACACAACGGAGCCGAGGCACAGCCGGCGAGCGAGGGTCTTCCGCCGCCCTTCGTCGAGGCTCGGTTGGACGGCGTTCACGATGATGTTGGGCTCGATCGTGCTGGTCGTCGTGCTCGCGTTCACCGCCGAACAAGGGACCGACGACCCCCCGGTCCGGCAGCAGGGTGCCTTCGTTGCGGCCCTCCTCTGCCTCCTGGGGTCGTATGTGCTCGGGCTGGTGGCGGTCATCCGTCGCGCCGAACGGTCGTGGATGGTGCTCCTGCCGACGGCGCTGTTGTCTGCGGTGGTGCTGAACGAGCTCGTCCAGCTGGTGGTCCAGCTCGCGGGAGGCGACTGACCGGGTCCGCGGCCGAGGATCAGCCCAGCGTGAGCACGATCTTGCCGACGTGCGACTTCGCGAGGAAGTGCTCCTGGGCATCGACGATCCGCTCGAGCGGGAACGTCGCCGACACCACCGGACGCACCTCGCCACGTTCGATGCGACGCACCAGCTGGGCGAACACGCCGGGGCCCAGCACGGTGCACCCGAACAGGGTGAGGTCCTTGAGGTAGAGCGTGCGCAGGTCGAGCGACACCACCGGTCCGCCGATGGCGCCCGACACCGCATACCGACCGTGGGGGCGCAGCACGTCGAGCAGCCTGCCCCATCCGTCGCCGCCGACCACGTCGATCACGACGTCGAAGCAGCCGTTGCCGAACCGTTCGACAAGATCGACTTCACGGTCGACGACCTCCTGTGCGCCGAGCTCGAGCAGCTCGGCGTGCTTGGCCGCAGCAGCGATCGCCACGACGTGTGCCCTGCGCCCGGCAGCCAACTGCACGGCGGCCGAACCGACGCCGCCCGAGGCGCCGGTGACGAGCACCCGCTCACCGGCGCCGACCGCCGCACGGGTGAGCAGGTTCTCCGCGGTCGACCACGAACACGG
>JBILUM010000050.1:0-9243 GCA_044370995.1 Ilumatobacteraceae bacterium
GCTCGATATCCCGTCACGGTTCAGCCCACCCGACGACGCCGGCCGCGCCGGGTCGCTGGTGGCCCCGATGCCCGGGTCGGTGCTGCGCGTCCTCGTCGCCGTCGGCGACACGGTCGTCCCCGGCCAACCGATGCTGGCGATGGAGGCGATGAAGATGGAGCACCAGGTGGTGGCACCCACCGGCGGCACGGTGGCGGAGATCTTCGTCCAAGCCGGCCAGCAGCTCGACCACGGCCAGGTGCTCGTCCGCATCGAGGCCGCCGACGCCGCGACCGACGGAGCGGGCTGATGCACCGTGGTCAGCGCCCGGTGCGCATCGCCAACTGCTCGGGCTTCTTCGGGGACCGCCTCTCCGCGGCGCGCGAGATGGTCGACCCCGCCGTCACCGCCGACAGCCCGATCGACGTGCTCACGGGCGACTGGCTCGCCGAGCTGACCATGCTCATCCTGCACAAGCAGCGCAGCCGCAACGCCGACCTGGGCTACGCGAGCACCTTCCTCACCCAGATGGAACAGGTGCTCGGCACCTGCATCGACCAGGGCATCAAGGTGGTCACCAACGCCGGCGGACTCAACCCGGCGGGGTGCGCCGAGCGGGTCCGCCAGATCGCCGACAAGCTCGGCATCCACGTGAACGTCGCCCACATCGAGGGCGACGACCTCCTCCCCCGCATCGACGGCCTCCGGCCCCATCTCGCGCACCTCGACACGGGCGCCGAGTTCACCGGCGCGCCGGTGTCGGCCAACGCATATCTCGGCGGGTGGGGCATCGCTGCCGCGCTGGCAGGTGGCGCCGACGTCGTGGTCGCACCCCGGGTCACCGACGCAGCGGTGGTGCTCGGCCCTGCGGCCTGGTGGTGGGACTGGGACGCCGACGACTGGAACGCCCTCGCCGGCGCCGTCGTCGCCGGGCACGTCATCGAGTGCGGCGCGCAGGCGACCGGTGGCAACCACTCGTGGTTCGCCGACATCGGCGACCGCTCGAAGGCCCCCGGGTTCCCGATCGCCGAGATCGACCGCGACGGTTCGTGCATCATCACCAAGCACCCCGACACCGGTGGCCTGGTCGACGTCGGCACCGTCACGTCACAGCTGCTGTACGAGATCGGTCCGCCGCAGTACCTGAACCCCGACGTCACCAGCCACTTCGACACGATCGAGCTGTCACAGCAGGGGCTCGACCGGGTGAAGATCCACGGCACCCGCGGCACGCCCGGGCCGGCCACCACCAAGGTGTGCATCAACCTCGAGGGCGGGTTCCGCAACCGGATGAGCTTCGTGCTCACCGGGCTCGACCAGCGCGAGAAGGCCGAGTGGGCCGAGTCGGCGCTGTTCGCCCGCCTCGGCGGGAAGGACCGCTTCGACGAGGTCGACGTGCGCTTCGTGGAGGCACCGAGCGACGCCGTGCCGCAGGAGGCCGCGTCGGGCCGGTTGCACGTGACGGTGAAGAGCACCGACGAGCGCCTCGTCGGTCGGGCGTTCAGCTCGGCCGTCGTCGAGCTCGCCCTCGCCAACTACCCGGGCTTCTTCTCCAGTTCCGCCCCGGGCGAGGCGCAGGCGTTCGGCGTGTACTGGCCGGCGCTCGTCCCGAACGACGAGGTGACGCAGGTGGTCGTCCACGCCGACGGTTCACGCACCACGATCCCGACACCCAAGCTCACCGGCGATGCCGCTGAGCTGGGCGTTGCTGTGGCACCCACCGTCCCACCTGCGGGTCCGTCGGCCGGGGAACCGCTCGGCAGGTACTTCGCCGCCCGCTCGGGCGACAAGGGCGGCAACGCCAACGTCGGCATCTTCGCCCGCGACGAGGCCGGCTACGCCTGGCTCCACCAGCACCTCACGGCCGCCGTCGTGCGCGAGCTGATCCCCGAGGCCCGCGAGCTCGAGGTGCGCCGGTTCGAACTGCCCAACCTGCACGCCCTCAACTTCGTGATCGTGGGCTACCTGGGCGAGGGCGTGGCCAGCAGCACCGCCTTCGACCCCCAGGCCAAGGGCCTCGGCGAATACCTCCGCAGCCGCGTCTGGCGCTGACCCCCGCGCGTTTGATCGCTGAGGCCCGTCACGCGTGCCCTCGCGATCAAACGCCTGAACACCCGTCGCGCGTTTGATCGCTGAGGCCCGTCCGACGGGCCTGCGGGATCAAACGCTCATGCCAGGAGGCGGTAGCCGATGCCTCGGGCGGTGACGATGAGGCGGGGGTCGTCGGGGTGGTCCTCGACCTTCACCCGGAGGCGGCGCACATGGGCGTCCACGAGTCGGCTGTCGCCCAGGTACTCGTAGCCCCACACCCGCTCGAGCAGTTGATCGCGCGACAGCACCATCCCGGCGTGGTCGGCGAACTCGCAGAGCAGACGGAATTCGGTCTTGGTGAGGTTGAGCTCCTCGCCGTTCTTCAGGGCGATGCCCTGCTCCCGGCGCAGTTCCACGTCACCGAACCGGCTCCGCGGCGGGGCCGCCGACGTCTCGTGCAACTGCACCCGGCGCAGCGCGGCGCGGATGCGGGCCGCGAGCTCCTTCGGCACCACCGGCTTGGTGACGTAGTCGTCGGCGCCGGCCTCGAGGCCCGCGACCAGGTCGTAGGTGTCGGTCTGGGCGGTGACGATGATGATCGGGACGATGCTGTTCGCGCGCATGGTGCGGCACACCTCGAAACCCCCGATGTCGGGCAGGCGGAGGTCGAGCAGCACGAGGTCGGGCTCCTGTGCGGTGAACATCTCCAGGCCGGTGCGGCCGTCGGCCGCCTCGCGAACGTCGTACCCCTCGTCCTCCAAGGCCAGCGTGAGGGCCAGACGGATCGAGTCGTCGTCCTCGATGAACAGCAGCGAAGTCACGGATGGATCATGCCCCACCCCACGACGGCCGCTGATTCTGTTACACAAATCGCGCACAAGGCGAGTGGACCTGTCACAAACGACGACGAACATGGCACCCGTTCACGCTGCCTAGGTGGGGTACCAACCTCCCCCTGGTGCCCCACCTGCAGCGGTGACCGCCGGGCGGCGCATCTCTCGGTCGGGTCCCACACGACTCGCCGAATGTCCCAGCAGTTCCACCCCAGGAGGTCCCTCGAATGCTCTCGCCGATCCTCATCGCATCGACCGATTCGTCCCGCGAACTGCTGGTCATGACGGTGGACGGCCCCCTGGTCGACCCCGATCACGTCGAAGCGCTCCGCATGGTGCTCCCCGCGGTCCCCGGTGGCCACAGCCTGATCATCGACCTCACGGGTGCCACAGCGTTCAGCGAGTCCTCGCTCGCAGCGCTGCGCTCGGTCGCCCACGAATCCATCGAGATCGGCCAGACGATGGTCGTGGTGTGCGGCGATCTCGATCGCCGAACCGACCTGGTGCTCGCCGATCTCGACACCCTGGTGCCGGTGGTGGAAGCGGTGGAGCAGGCGTTGCCCCTCACCCGCGCTGCCGCCTGAGCGCCCGCGCCCTGAGTGCCAGGGCGACCGCCAAGGCCGACGTCGCTGACGCGCCTGCCCCGAACTCGACGGGGCTCATCGGCCACACTGGGGCCGTGACCACCGCTGCTGCCACGCCTCGGCGCACCCTGCGCCTGCGCACCCGTGTCACCCTCTTCTTCAGCGTCGCCACGCTGGCCGCCAGCCTCGCCCTCGCCGTGGTCACCTACGCCGTGGCCCGCAACTACCTCATCGACCAGCGCACGAGCGTCGCTCGGACGCAGAGCTTCTCCAACGCCAACGCGATCCGTGCCGAGATGCGTGCCCCCGAGTCGGCCGACCTGCTCACGTTCATCGCCCAGCTGCCCGAGACCGACGGCTTCGCGATCCTGATCACCCCCGAGCGGTCGTTCTTCTCCGACCAGCGCTTCCCCGACGAGGTGCTCCCCGAGGTGTTGACGACCAACGTCAAGGCCGGCAACTACGGACTGCAACGGTTCGAGGCCAACGGCGAACCGTTCCTCGGCGCCGGCATCTACATCGCCGAGTTCGACACGCTCTACTTCGAGGGCTTTCCGCTCGAGACCACCGACCGCACGCTCGGCGCGATCGCCACCGCCCTCCTCGTCGGGGCGGCGGTCACTGCACTGATCGCCGGGTTCATCGGGTGGTGGACCAACCGACGGCTGCTGCGACCGCTCACCCGCGTCGCTCGTGCCGCGGGCGAGATCGCCGGTGGCGGTCTCGATGCACGCATGGCCCCGGAAGCCGACCCCGATCTGGCGAAGTTGGCAACGTCGTTCAACGAGATGGCCGACGCGGTGCAGGCCCGCCTCGAGCGCGAGGCCCGCTTCGCGAGCGACGTCAGTCACGAACTGCGCTCCCCCATCACCGCCCTGTCGGCGGCGGTCGAGGTGCTCGACGGCCGCCGCGCCGACCTTCCCGACCGCACCCAGCAGGCGCTCGACGTCGTGGTCACCCAGGTGCGCCGCTTCGACCAGATGGTGATGGACCTGCTCGAGCTCTCGCGCATCGACGCCGGTTCCACCGAACTCCACCGCGAGGGCGTGTCGATCGAGGAGCTGGTCACCCGTATCGCCCACCGCTACGGCTTCGGCGACGTACCGATCGAGATCGGCCGGAAGGTGCCGGCCACCGTGCAGCTCGACAAGCTGCGCTTCGAACGCATCCTCGCCAACCTGCTCGACAACGCGAACCAGCACGGTGGCGGCCCCACCCGGGTCGTCATCGAGCCACGCGGCCGCCACGGCCTCGTGCTCGCCGTCGAGGACAACGGCCCCGGCGTCGCCCGCGGTGAACGTTCTCGCATCTTCGAGCGCTTCGCCCGCGGCAGCGCCGCCCGCCACAAGGTGGGCACCGGGCTCGGGTTGGCGCTCGTGGCCGAGCACGCCCACGCCCACGGCGGCGAGGCCTGGGTGGAGGACCGCCCGGGCGGCGGCTCCCGGTTCGTCGTCAGCTTCAACGAGGTGGCGTGATGGGGGGGACCAAGCGGATCCTGATCCTCGCCGCGCTGCCGTTGATCGCGATCGCGTGCGGCCTGCCCCAGTCGAGCGAGTTCGAACAGATCAGCGGCGACGACGTGCAGTTCGGGCTCGACCAGACCACCACCACCTCGACCACGACGATCCCGCCCACCACGATCGACGCGACGAGCACCACGATCGCCCAGACCACGACGACCGAGATCCCGACCGAACTCGTCGAGCTGTACTTCGTGGCCGGGAGTCAGCTGAACCCGGTGTCGCAGCCGCTGTCCAGCCCGGTGGTCCCGCAACGAGCGCTGAGTGCCCTGCAGGAGGGCCCGCCGAGCGACATCGGACTCGGGTTGCGCACCACTGTCCCTGCGAACGCGGACATCACCGTCGTCCGTGAACGCGGGACCGCGGTGATCGACCTGCCCGCCGACATCTTCGACACCATGCCGCTGCGCGACCAACGGCTGTTCTTCGCTCAGTTGGTGCTGACGATCGGTCAGCTCGGCGGCATCGGCCCGGTGCAGTTCACCCTCGCCGGTGAACCGACGAGTGCGATCCGAGGAGACGGCTCCACGGGGGAACCGGGCGAGGCCGTCACCGTCGACGACTACCTCGGTCTGCTCGCGGGCGCACCACAGACCACGACGAGCACGACGAGCACGACCTCGACGGTGCCCGTGCCGCCCTCCACCGAGGTCGCCCCGGGAACCTCCGTCGGCGGTTGATCGGCGGTTGATCGACCGGCCGGATAGCGTCGATCCCCACATGTCGACCGACGAACCCACCGCATCCGACCCGCACGACGAGGTCACCGACGACGAACTCGACCTCGACGACCTCGACCTCGACGACCTCGACCTCGACGAACTCGACGACGACGACGACGACGAGGACGAGGACGAGGACGAAGGCGACGAAGTCGACGACGAGTTCGGCGACCGAACGCTCGGCGTGCAGGAGGGTGACCTGCGCAGCGGGTTCATCGCGATCGTCGGTCGACCGAACGTTGGCAAGAGCACGCTCCTCAACGCCATCTGCGGCAGCAAGGTGAGCATCGTCAGCGACAAGCCGCAGACCACGCGCACCCGCGTGCGCGGTGTGCTCACCCGGCCGGGGAGCCAACTCGTGTTCGTCGACACCCCCGGACTGCACAAGGCCGTCACTGCGCTCGGCGAGCGGGTGAACGCCACGGCGCTCGACAGCATGAGCGACGTCGACGCGGTGATGCTCGTGATCGATGCCACCGCAGGCTTCGGCACGGGCGACGAGTGGGTCGCGTCACGCTTCGACGTGAGCAAGGCGATCGTCGTGCTGAACAAGATCGACCGGATCGACCCCACCAAGATCCTCGCCCAGTTGAACGCGGTGTCGAAGCTGGGCGCAGCCGCCTACTTCCCCGTCAGCGCGCGCACGGGTGACGGTGTGGGCGAGCTGGTCGCACACCTCGTCGGCCTGATGCCCGAGGGGCCGATGTACTTCCCCGACGATGTCGTACGCGATCTGCCCGAGCCCGAATGGGTCGCCGAGCTCGTGCGCGAGCAGTTGCTCGCCGTCACCCGCGACGAGCTGCCCTACTCCATCGCCACCCGCGTGACCGAGTGGGAGTGGCCACGCGTCCGCTGCGAGATCATCGTCGAGCGCGACAGCCAGAAGGGCATGGTCATCGGGAAGAAGGGCGCGGTCCTCAAAGAGGTCGGCACCCTCGTGCGCAAGCAGCTGCCCGAGGGCGTCTACATCGAGCTGTTCGTGAAGGTCGACAAGGACTGGCAGCGCAAGCCCGACCGGGTGGAGCGCCTCGGCTACTAGACCTTGCTGTCGCGGCCGGCCCAGAACGGGGCACGCAGCTCGCGCTTCAGGATCTTGCCGCTGCCCGTCTTCGGCAGCTCGTCCATGAACGTCACCGACCGCGGCACCTTGTAGCTCGCGAGGTGCTCGCGGGCGAAGGCCATCACGTCGTCGGCGGTCATCGAGCCACCCTCGCGCACCACCACGACGGCGTGGACGCTCTCGCCCCACTCCTCGCTCGGCGTGCCGAACACGGCGACCTCGAGCACATCGGCATGGTGCTCGAGCGCCGACTCGATCTCGGCCGGGTAGATGTTCATGCCACCCGAGATGATCATGTCCTTCTTGCGGTCGCAGATGTAGATGTAGCCCTCGTCGTCGCGGTACGCGATGTCACCCACGGTCTGATAGCCGTGCTTGCTGTCGGCGAGGAACTTGTCGTGCTGCTTGTAGTAGTCGGCGAACACGCTCGGGCTCTTCACGAACAGCTCGCCGGTGTGCTCGGGGCCGACGCCGGTGACCTCGTTGCCGTCGTCGTCGAACAGCTTCACCTCGACCATCGGCGCGGGCTGGCCGCACGAGCCCGGCTTGCGCAGCTGGTCCTCGGGCCGCAGGATGCAGTTCACGCCCAGCTCGGTGCTGCCGTACACCTCGAACAGCGAGTCGCCCGGGAAGTACGCGAGGTACATCTGCTTGAGGGCGAAGCTCCACGGCGCCGCGTTGGCGATCATCCGCTTCATCGAGCTCACGTCGTACTTCGCCTTCACCTCCTCGGGCAGGTTGCAGATCATGCGGATCGGCGTCGGCGCGCTGAACGTGGAGGTGACCTTGTACTTCTCGACGAGGCGCAGCCAGTCCTCGGGGTTGAACTTGCGCTGCAGCACCACCGTCTGGCCGAGCGCCTGGGCGATGCCCATGAACCCGCCGGGACCCGAGTGGTAGAGCGGGCCGGTGGGCACGTACACGTCGTCGGGGGTGTAGCCGATGAACCCGATCATCGCCGCCGACTGCGCAGCACCCGACGTGCCGCGGCGCAACGCACCCTTCGGCTTGCCGGTGGTGCCGCTCGTGTAGATCATCGTTGCGCCGGCCTCGGTGCCCTCGGGCACCTTCGGTTCGCCGGCCGACGCGGCAGCGGTGAGCGCGTCGACGTCGATCATGCCGTCGGGCACCGGGCCGTCGAACACGAGGTAATGCTCGACCTTCGGGAGCTCACCGCGGATGCGCTCGAACATCGGTGCGAACTCGGCGTCGACGTAGACGATCGTCGTGTCGCTGTGGTCGGTGACGTAGGCCGCCTCCTCGTCGCTCAACCGGTAGTTGAGCGGCACGGCGGTGACGCCGATCTTGCGGGCCGCGTTCACCATCTGGACGAGGCCGATCGAGTTCTGACCGCACCACACGACCTTCGAGTCGCCGGGCCGGACGCCGAGATCGAGCAACACGTTCGCCAGCCGGTTCGACGCGGCCTCGAGTTCGGCGAACGTGAGCTGTCGGAGGGTGCCGTCGGGACGGTCGTCGACGACCGCCAGCTTGGTCCCCTGTGTCACTGCGTACGCGCTCAGAAAGTCCCCCATGAGGACACTTCGTAGCAGGCGCGCCGACTGCTTCGTGACGCGTAATGGGTAGGTGAGCGCGCGCACGAGATCCATCGGCTTCACCGTAGGCGACGACGACCTGTCAAGCTTCGGACATGGCAGCACGCATCATCAACGGCACGGCAGAACTCAAGGCGCTCGTCGGGGAGCACCTCGGCTACAGCGAGTGGATGGAGATCACCCAGGAGCGGGTGAACCAGTTCGCCGACGCGACCGGCGACCACCAGTGGATCCACATCGACGCGGAGCGGGCGAAGGCCGAGAGCCCCTTCGGCGGCCCGATCGCCCACGGGTACCTCACCCTCTCGCTCGGCCCGGTGCTGATGCCGCAGGTCGTCATGACCACCGGCTTCCGCATGGGTGTCAACTACGGCGCGAACAAGGTGCGCTTCATGTCGCCGGTGCCCGTGGGCGCGAAGCTCCGCCTGGGCGTCACGCTCATGCAGGTGGAGGACATCGCCGGCGGCGTACAGGTCACCTACGGCTTCACCTTCGAGTGCGAGGGCGCGGCCAAGCCGAGCTGCGTCGCCGAGGTCATCTTCCGCTCGTACGAGTGACCACCGCGGGCCCGCCCCGCTGCAGCATCCGAATCGACCGACAACACCGGGTCGAGCACCTCATCGGACGTGCCTCGACCCGGTGTTGTCGCGTCCGGACACAGGCGTTCAGAGCATCCTCGCTTTTGTATCAACGTATCAGTACATTGTTACAATGTTCGAGGGGCTCGTCGGCATCATCCTGTTCAGCACGCTGGTCGCCTGGTTGATCAGCGCCACACGGGTCGAGCCGATGCTCGGCTGGTTCTGCTTCCAGTACGACGTCCCGGATTCCGTCCGGGCCCGGTCGCTGGTGCGCGCCTATCTGTTCCGCACCCGGGTGTGGCGCGTGCTCGGCGCCGGCACGGGCTTCGTGGTTCCGCTCGCCGTGGTGACGTTCACCGACGTGCGCATCCCGCTCG
>JBILUM010000051.1:0-9112 GCA_044370995.1 Ilumatobacteraceae bacterium
ATCGATCCGTCCGTCGTCACCGTGCCGGGTGAGACCGTCCCCGCCACGGTGCCCGGCGCGACCCTGGCGCCCGAGACCACGCTGCCACCGGAGACCACCGTGCCGGTGGCCGATCGGCCACCGCTGGCGATCGGTGAGTCGGTGATGCTCGGCGCCGCGCCGCAGCTGCAGGCCGGCGGGTTCGTGGTGAACGCGGACGAGAGCCGGCAGGGCGAGATCACGGCGGAGATCGTCGGGCAGTACCGGGCGAGCGGCCAGATCGGCAAGATCATCGTGATCCAGGTGGGCACGAACGGGCCCGTCTCGCAGGAGACCTACGACAAGATCATGAGCTTCCTCCCGCCCGAGGAGGTCGAGCAGGTGATCTTCCTGACGGTCGCCGCGCCACGCGGCTGGATCGAACCGAACAACGCCATCATCTGGTCCCTGCAGGGCAGGTACCCGAACGTGAAGGTGCTCGACTGGGCCGGCTTCGTCGTCAGCGGACAGGTGCCGGGCCTGGCAGGCGACGGCATCCACCTCGGCACCGCAGCAGCGAAGCAGTGGTACGCCAACTACATCTTCGACTTCATGGGCCGCCGCGACCTCGTTCTGCCGCTCCCCGAGTAGCGGTCCGAGTGGGCTGCGGCTTGGTGAGCGACCAGGTACGAGGCGTACGCTCGCACCATGACTTCTCCCGTGCGCGTCGCCGTCACCGGTGCTGCTGGCCAGATCGGCTACAGCCTCCTCTTCCGCATCGCCTCCGGCTCCATGCTGGGCCCCGACACGCAGGTGATCCTGCAGCTGCTCGAGATCACCCCGGCGCTGAAGGCGCTCGAGGGCGTGAAGATGGAGCTCGACGACTGTGCCTTCCCGCTGCTGGCCGGCGTGGTGTGCACCGACGACGCGAACGTCGCCTTCGGTGACGCCGATGTCGCCCTGCTCGTGGGCGCGATGCCCCGCAAGGCCGGCATGGAGCGCAGCGACCTGCTGAGCGCCAACGGTGGCATCTTCAAGCCGCAGGGTCAGGCCCTCAGCGCGAGCGCGAAGAAGGACGTCAAGGTCCTCGTCGTCGGCAACCCGGCCAACACCAACGCCCTCATCGCCCAGCAGAACGCACCCGACCTCGACCCGGGCCGCTTCACCGCGATGACCCGCCTCGACCACAACCGTGCGATCAGCCAGCTGGCCGCCCGCACGGGGAGCGCGGTCACCGACGTCACCAACATGACGATCTGGGGCAACCACTCGGTCACCCAGTACCCCGACCTGTTCCACGCCAAGGTGAAGGGCCAGAACGCCTACGAGCTCGTGAACGACCACGCCTGGGTCGACAGCACCTACATCCCCACCGTCGCCAAGCGCGGTGCGGCGATCATCGAGGCCCGCGGCGCATCGTCGGCCGCATCGGCCGCGAACGCCGCGGTCGACCACGTCCGCTCGTGGTCGCTCGGTACCGCCCCGGGCGACTGGGTGTCGATGGCCGTGCCGAGCGACGGTTCGTACGGCGTGCCCGAGGGCCTGATCTCCAGCTTCCCGTGCACCTGCTCCGACGGGAAGTACACCATCGTCCAGGGTCTCGACATCGACGACTACAGCCGCGGCAAGATCGACGCCTCGGCGGCCGAGCTGGCAGAAGAGCGCGACGCCGTGAAGGAACTCGGCCTCATCTGAGCCGCGCCGCCCAGCGGACCAGAACAACTCGAACACGGACGGATCGGCCGGTGTCGACGCAACGCCCCTCGTGGCGGATCGTCGGCCCGGCCGATCGTCGCGTGGTGCCCTGGGCCAACGGTCGAGGCACCACGGCCGTCGTCGCCCGTGTGCCCGACACCGACGACTGGACGTGGCGCCTCAGCCTCGCCGACGTCGTCGAGGACGGCCCGTTCTCGTCGCTGCCCGGTGTCGACCGCTGGATCGCCGTCGCGCGCGGCGGTCGCATGGCGCTGCAGTGCGGCGCCCCCGACGGGTTCATGTCCACCGTCCTCGACGAGACCCACGGTGCGGTGTCGTTCTCGGGCGACGGCGACACGACCTGCCGAGTGCTCGACGGCCCGCTCGTCGACGTCAACCTGATGCTGCGCCGGGGCCGCGCCACGGGTGCCCTCGACCTGTACGAACTCGACGCGGGCGAACGGTGGTCGGGGACTGCCAGCGCCGTGGTGGTGCTGTCGGGCCGGGTCGAGCTCGTGGCGGTGGACGATGGCGGTGCGGACAACGGCGGAGCGGACGGCGTGGTGCTCGACGGAGCGACGTTCGACGCGGCCGTGATCGACGGTGAGCGTGACGCACTCGTGTCGCTCGTCGCCGACGGACCGGCGCGCCTCGCCGTCGTCGTCGTCGACGCTCGCGGAGCCTGATCCGACCGGCGGATACGCTCGCCCACATGCCGATCCACGTTCGTGCCAACCCCGGCGACTTCGCTCCCGCCGTCCTCGTCCCTGGCGACCCGAAGCGGGCGAAGTACATCGCCGAGACGTTCTTCGACCCGGGCGCCCGGCAGGTCAACGACGAACGCGGCGAGCTCGGCTTCACCGGCACGTTCAAGGGCAAGCCGCTCAGCGTGCAGAGCGTGGGCATGGGCGGCGCCAGCGCGGCGATCTACTACACCGAGCTCACCGAGCAGCTCGGTGCGACACGACTGATCCGGGTCGGCACGGCCGGTGGCCTGAAGACCGGGCTGCACATGGGTGACACGGTCGTGGCCGTCAGCGCCACGAGCGACGACCCGATGATCGACATCCTCACCGGCGGCGACCCGCACGCGCCGACCGCCGACTGGCGGCTCGTCGAGCTGTCGTCGCGTCTCGCTCGCGAGCGTGGCGCCACGGTGCACGTGGGTCCGATCGTCACCAGTGCGGTCTTCTACGACCCGCGCCCGGGGATCATGAAGCGTTGGAAGGATCGCGGTCACCTTGCGGTCGAGATGGAGGCGAGCATCCTCTACACCCTCGGAGCGATCCACGGGTTCGAGGCGCTCGCGATCATGACCATCAGCGACATGATCGGCGACGAGGGCGACACGGTGCGGATCAGCGACGCCGAGCTGCAGGCCGGCGTCGACAAGATGATGGAAGTCGCCTGCGACGTCGCGATCGCCGACCTCTGACGTCGGCGCCCGCCACCACCACGTCACCCGACCTCGATCCACGGTCCACGGATCGGTCCAGGCCACGATCACGATCACGCCGAGACGATCGTGAGCTCGGCGGCCGCGAGATCGATGACGATCGAGGCGACGGTCGGGCTTGTCGGTCGGAGAGGGTCGGTGTCGCCGTTGTGCGGGTTGAGGCTCCACGCCGGGAAGTCCGAGCCGGTGAGCTCGAGACGCAGGACGGACCCGGCTCCGACGTCGAAGGCGACGTCGCCGAACTCGATCACCAGCTGCCTCGTGGCACCGGCCGGATCGTTGCTCCTGACGTGTGCCGAGCGGACCAACCGGCTCGAGCCGTCGGGCGCGACCGCCACGAGACGGGCGGACAGGTCGACCGACGGAGCGTCAGCGGTGACGTCGAGGGTCAGCTCGACGGCCCCGCGCAGGCGGAGCGGGGCGGCGAGGGGTTCGGAGTCGAACCAGACGACGTCCTGACGGCCCGGGGCCGCCAACGAGGCGCTGTCGCCGGTGCCGCTGGCGGCCACCAGCGACATCCCTGCGTTGGTCACGATCGGGTCGGTCGGGTCGGAGAGCACGGTGACGGTCCCGCTGCCGGCCTCGGCGCCGAGGGTGCCGGCGCCGAGACGCTGCACCTGCTCGTCGGCAGCCGCGGGCGGCCACACCGGGGACGTCTCGAGCTCGTCGGAGCCGACGGCCTGCCAGGTGAACCGGTCGAGCGTGCGCTCGCCGTCCATCAGCGTCTCGCGGAAGAAGTCGAGCATCGGCGTGATCGGCCAGTTCTCGGGCTCGTCGATCTCGTAGTGCGAGCCGGGCATCGCGAGGAGCCGGAAATCGGCCCCGCGCTCCTGGGCGTCCAGCGCTGCCTCGAAGGTCGACCGGGCGAACACGTCGTGCCACATCGACACGGCGAGGACGGGCACCTCGATGTCGCCGATGGTGTCCATCCGCTCCCGGAGCTCCGGGTCGGCGGTGAGGTACTGCTCGAAGGCCGGGATCAGCGGTGCGACCTCGGGGAGTGCGGTCCGGTCGAGCTGCGCCCATCCGGCGCCGACCGGATCGCCGACGCCGCCGACGAGGGTCTCGAGGTCGCCGCCGAGACGCTCGATCGGGCCCTCGAAGGCGTCCTGCTCGAGCCCGAGGGCATCGAAGTGGTCGTCGCCGAGCTCGAGCATCTGTCCACCGGTGAAGGCCACGATCGACTCGATCCTCACGGCGCCACCCGGCGACGTGAGGTCGTCGATCAGGGAGTGACTGGCGTTCTGGGTGTAGAGCGCGTCGAGCGACGGGGGTTGCTCCGCCGCAGCGAGCGCTGCTGCCACGCCTGCCGCTGAGTCGCCCATGATGCCGATCCGGCCGTTCGACCAGGCCTGGTCGGCGACCCATTCGACGGTGTCGTAGCCGTCGGGGCCCTCGGTGGTCAGCGCCGAGTTCACTCCACCGGATGCACCGGTGCCGCGGGTCTCCTGGACCACGAGTGCGAACCCTGCGTCGGTGACGAGCGGCCAGCCGACCTCCTCGTCGGGCAGGCCGGTCTCCTCGAGCGCGTCATCGTCCTGGAAGCCGCCGATCGGCGTGAGCGGGAGCCCGTAGGGGGTGCGCAGGAGCAGCGTCGGGAAGGGGCCCGTCCCGGCCGGGAGGTACACGTACGTGGCGAGCTCGACGCCGTCGCGCATGGCGACCCGCTGGACCACCTCGACGTCGCCGGTCGTGGCGGCGGTGGTCGTGGGTGCGGCGTCGGTGGCGGTGGTGGGCGTGTCCATCGCCGCCGGGGCGGTGATCGGGGTCGGCTCGGCTGGGGTCGATTCGCTGCCCGACGAGCAGGCGACGGCACCGAGCGACAGCACGACGACGGCTGCGGAGGCGAGGAGCCGGCGACCGACGCTGCGCAGATGGAGGGTGGACAGGGGTTCGGGGAGGTGGTTGGTTGTCATGACGGGCACGGTACGGAAGCCCCGATTTCGCCGAACCAGCCCCTCGACGGCTCTGCCGTACGACATCTGACGTACGGCCGCTGCGCGTGCGGTGGCGTCAGCCGGGGCCGCTCGCCAGGCCGGCGCGATGCGCGATCACGACCAGCTGGGCGCGGTCGCGCGCGCCGACCTTGAGCATCGCTCGCCCGACGTGGGTGCGGACGGTCGCGACGGAGAGGTGGCGTCGCCGCGAGATCTCGAGGTTCGACAGGCCCTGCGCGGCGTCGGCGACGATCTCGCGTTCGCGGGCGGTGAGCAACTCGATGAGTGCCGTGCTCTCGGGATCCGGTCGACTGGTCCGGGCGACGACGTCGAGGATCACACGCGTCACCGCGGGCGACACCAGCGAGTCGCCGCGGGCGACGGTTCGGATCGCATCGGCGAGGTCGTCGGGCTCGATCCCCTTGAGGACGTACCCGCTCGCGCCGGCCCGGATGGCCTCGATCACGAGACCGTCGTTGTCGAAGGTGGTGAGCACCAGCACGCGGGTGCTCACGCCGGCGGCCGTGATCGACCTGGTCGCCTCGATCCCGTCGACGCCGGGCATGCGGAGGTCCATCAGGACCACGTCGGGCCGGTGCCCGAGCACGGCAGCGACCGCTGTCGCGCCGTCGCGAGCCTCGCTCACGACGTCGATGTCCTCGTGATCGTCGAGGAGTTGGCGGAGGCCGGCCCGGACCAACGCCTGGTCGTCGGCGATGACCACGCGGATCGGGTCCACCCGCTCGCTCATGTGGATCGCGCCAGCGGGATCGTGGCGCGGACGGTGAACCCCGACCCCGCGTTCGGTCCGTGCACCACCGTGCCGCCGAGCACGGCGACCCGCTCACGGATCCCGGCCAGTCCGAAGCCGCCGACCGTGGTCGGGTGATCCTTCGCAGGGCCCGGGTCGCGGACCTCGACGATGAGCGCTCCCGCGCCGACCCCGATCGAGACGTCGGCGCGGCCTGCGGCGGAGTGGCGCACGACGTTGGTGAGGCCCTCCTGCACGATGCGGTGCGCGGCGAGCAGCACCGCGGGCGGCACGTCCTCGAGGAGTGCCTCGTCGATCGACGCCCGGATGGCGAGGCGCGGGCCGTCGAGTGAGCGGACGAGTTCGGCGATGGACCGCGCCGACGCGACGGGCACCTGCTCGTCGCCGCTGCGCAGCAGGCCGACCATCGTCCGCAGCTCGTCGAGGGCCTGTGCGCTCGCCGTGCGGATCGAGCCGAGCGCTGCCTCGGCGGGCTCGTTGCCCTTCACGTGCCGCATCGCGACGCTCGACTGCAGGTTGACGACCGTGATCGTGTGCGCGATGACGTCGTGGAGCTCGTGGGCGAGCCGGAGCCGGTCCTCGAGCACGCGTCGCTCGACCTCGAGGTCCTGCGCGGTCCGCAACGCGTCGACACGGCCCTCCAGCGCAGCCACCAGCGCGTGGCGGCTCGCGACCGCCTGCCCGCCGGCGATCGACACGACCACGAGCAACACCCCGGTCACGATGTCGGTCGAGCTCTCGGTGTCGATCGCGACGAGGCCGACCGCGATCACTCCGCACACGATGGCGACCAGCGCCGCGGTGCGGGGAGCGACGCGTTGGCCGACGGTGTACAGCGCGACCATCGGACCCGCCTGCACGAGCCCCGGCTCGTCGAGGACGGCGACGACGACGGCGAACGCGCCGAGGCACACGGCGGCGACCGCGATCGGCGCAGCGCGTCGGACGACGAGCGCCAGGGCGGTCACCGCTGCCGCTGCGATCGCCAGCGGTGGGGCACCGGCGTCACCGATGACGAGTTGGAGTGCGCTGAGGGCACCCACCGCTGCGCCGACGGCGACGTCGGCGACGGCGATGCCGTCAGCGCCGTCAGCGCCGTCAGCGCCGTCAGCGCCGTCCGCATCGTGCGCGGCACCGCCCGCGACGGGGCGTGCGAGCGGCGCCGCGTTCCGGAGCGTCACGGTCGTGCCATGCCCTTCACGGGCGAGGGTCGCGTGGCGCTGCGGGCAGGGATCACCGCGACGGCGCAGGCCAGGGCGACGAGGGAGCCGGCGATCACGGCGACACGCACGGCGGGCAGGGTCCAGGGCACCGGGTCGTCCCCCGCCAGCAGGTCGACGAGCACGACCGACGATCCGAGCCCCACCGCGAGCGACATCACCGCGGCCAGCACACCGGCCACGAGCGTCTCGGCGGTGACCATCCACCAGACCTGCACCTTGGTGCCCCCGATCGCACGGAACATCGAGATCTCGCGGCGCCGGCTGCCCACCGACAGGACGATAGCGCTGAGCAGCCCGACGACGGCGATGAGCATCGCCACCCAGGCGAGACCGTCGATGAGGGTCCGGGCCGGGCCGATCTGGCCGTCCGGATCGCCGTAGTCCGATGCACCCCGCACGATGCCCACGCTGGGGCCGAGCAGGTCCGCGACGAGGTCGCGGGCAGCGGCGGGGTCGACGTCGTCGGCGACGCTCACGAAGTTCTCGCTGAACAGGCCGGGTCCCTCGACGGCCGCCAGCACGTCGAGCGAGACGAGGTAGTCGGGAGCCCCGAACCCGGCGAACCGCTGGCCGAACACGGCACCGACCGGGAGGTCGCGGGTCGTTCCCGACGGGAACTCCAGCGAGACGACGTCGCCGACGGCGAGGCCGAGGCTGTCGTGCACGGCGACGGCGCCGGAGCCGAGCTCCACCAGATCGCCGCCGACGACGTCGAGGTCGTACGCGGCGAGGATCGTCGCCGGATCGACGGCGCCGACGTCGACGGACTCGATCGCCGCACCGGGTGCCGGGGCGGTGGCCGCCTCGATCATCCGGATGGCCGACACCGCGGTGATCCGGTCGTCGGCGACCAGGCGGGCCACGGTGTCCTCCGCGATGGTCGGCACGTCGTCGTCGGCCGACGACCCGATCACGTCGGCCCGAACTGCCGACCGCGCCGTGTCGGTGAGGGATGCCGTCAACGACTCGGACAGCACCGCCGTCGCGATCAGCAGCGCCGCGCCGAGCCACAACCCGGTCGCCGACCTGGCGACCCGGGCGGGGTCGCGGCGAGCCTGTCGGAGACCGACGAGGCCGGTGGTGTCGACCAGGGCGACCGGCCGCTCCGCGACGGCGCCGACGGCTCCGACCAGTGCCGGGGCGAGCACGACCGCGGACACGGTGAGCAGGAGGAAGCCGACGATCGAAGGGACACCCGATGCGAGCACGAGCACGAGCGCCCCGGCGACCGCTCCGAGCGAGGCGGCGACGATGCGCGCCCGGCCCACCGCGACCCGGGCGGCCTCGGCGCCGCGCAGGCTCTCGACCGGCGGCGTCGACGCTGCGGCGAGCGCGGGGCGGATCGCGGCGACCAACGATGCACCGACGCCCACGATCCCCGACAGCAGCAGGATCTGCGCCGACGGTGCGCCTGCGTCGGCGGGGACGTCGATGGCGAGGCGACGCAGCACACCGGACGCCGGGCCCGCGGCGACCACCGACAACGCGAGGCCGACGGAGACGCTGACGACGGAGACGAGGCCGACCTCGGTGAGCATCGACGCGAACACCTGGCGGCGATCACCTCCGACCAGTCGCAGCAGGGCGAGGTCGCGGCGGCGCTGGGCGATGGTGATCGCGATGGTGCTCGCGACGACGAGCGCTCCGACCGACGTCGCGAGCACCGCCGCGCCGAGCAGGATGCCGCGCACCAACAGCTGCGAGCCGTTGAACGCGTCGACCGCCTCGTCGGTGGCCGCACTGGCGGTCAGCACCTCGACGTCGTCGCCGAGCTCGGCGCCGATCGCGTCGAGCAGCTCGCGCTCCGTGCGCGTGTCGCTGCGGGCGACCACGGTGTCGTACTGGCCGACCGCCTCCTCGATGACCTCGGGGTCGAACATCAACGTCGCCGTTCCCGGCTGCCGCGCGGCGGCCCCGTAGGCCACGACGCCGACGACGTCGGCATCGATGATCCCGGTCCCGTACAGCACGCCGACCCGGTCACCGAGTGCCACACCCGACGCGTCGGCCGTCGCGCGGTCGATGACGATCTCGCCGCCACCGCTCGGCGGGCGACCGTCGACGACGGCGA
>JBILUM010000052.1:0-9010 GCA_044370995.1 Ilumatobacteraceae bacterium
GGTCGATCCGGCGCGTCGGTTGGCGACGGCGCTCGGACTCGGCTCGCAGGGGCTCGGCGGGGACGGCGCCGCCGGTCACGAGGTCCAGGTCGACCCGGCGCTGCTGCGCGCCGCCGATCCCGGCGCCGACGCCACCGGCAGCGCACGTCAGGGCGAGCTGTGGGTGGCGATGCTCGACACCAAGGCGGGATGGGACGACCTCATCCGTCGCCATGCGCCCGATGCCCAGCTGCGCGACCAGGTACTCGCCAACCCGCTCTACCAGAACATCACCGGCCGCTTCGTCCACAGCCACGACTACCTCGCCATGGAGCGGCTGCACGAACTGCACGCGTCCGGCCGTTTCGACCTGGTGATCATCGACACCCCGCCGTCGCGCAACGCGCTCGACCTGCTGGACGCGCCGGGGCGGATGAAGGAGTTCTTCGGCAGCCGCCTGCTCCGATGGCTGACGGTGCCGTACCGGTCGCGCCTGTTCACCGTGGCCTCCAAGCCGTTCTACCAGGTTGCCGATCGGGTGCTCGGCTCCCGGTTCCTGCAGGACATCGCCGAGTTCTTCGTGCTGTTCCAGACGATGGAGCAGGGCTTCGTCGCCCGTGCCGACGAGGTCGAGCGCCTCCTCGTCGACCCGCGGACGTCGTTCGTCGTGGTGTCGACCCTCGAGGCCGCGCCGGCGTACGAGGCGGCGTTCCTCGCCCGCGAACTCCAGCGGCGTCGGATGCACCTGGGGGCGATGGTGCTGAACCGCACGCTGTCGCCCGAGCTGCGCAAGCCGGCACCGGCACGGGCCGCACGCGACCTCCGATCGCAGGTCGACGACGACGCGTTCATCTCGGAGGTCGCGGCCACGGCCGGCGCCGCGCCGGCCGACGTGCGCACCGTGCTCACCGAGGTGAGCGAACGCTTCCACGACGTGGCGGTCGTCGCGAGTCGTGAGGCGGAGCGGCGCGAGGAGTTGGCGTCCCTCGGTGCGCTCACGGTCGCGGCGCCGGCGCTCACGCGCGACGTGGCCGACCTCGGCGCGCTGCTCGACCTGGGCCGGCACCTGATCGACCCCGGCTGAGCGACCCCGCTGAGCGACACGGCTGAGCGACACGGCCGAGCGACACCGCTGAGCGACACGACTCGCGGCCACGCGATCGGTGGCGAGGCCGGACCCCATCCGTCTGCCACACTCGGATCACTATGGCAACGCTCGCGGAGGTCGCGAGGCAGCGCACGGCGCTGTCGAACGATCAGGTCGTACATCTCCAGCAACTCGTGGCGGAATGGGGGTTCCTGGCCGACCTGTCGTTCGCCGACCTGCTGCTCTACGCACCCACCGACGACGGCCGGTGGGTGATCCTCGCCCAGGTGCGTCCGTCGACGGGCCGCACCATCTACCCGGCTGACTACGTGGGCGAGTACGCCCGTTTCGCCGGTCCGGTGCTCGATCAGGTGCTCAGCACCGGCGGTCTGTGCGAGGGCGACATCGAGGTGGAGAACGAGGTCGAGCCGGCCCGGTTCCTCGGTGTGCCGGTTCGACTCCACGGTGAGTGCATCGCCGTGCTCGGCCGCGAGTCCGGCACCAGGAACACGCGGATGCTCGGTGAGCTCGAGCGCACCTATCTCGCGATGTTCGAGCGGTTCGCCGTGATGATCGCGGAGGGTTCGTTCCCGAGCGAGGGCCCGCTCGAGGACTCGAGCGCGGCGCCGCGTATCGGCGACGGCACGATCCTGCTCGACGAGGACGCCCGGGTCCGGTACGCCTCGCCGAACGCGATGAGCGTCTTCCATCGGGTCGGCATCAACTCCAACGCCGTCGGGATGCGCCTGGCCGAGATGGGCTTCAACGACAACTGCGCTCGGCGTGCGCTCGAGACCCGCCGTCCGGTGATCGAGGAGTTCGACCAGGCCGACGACGTCACCCTGCTCGCCAGGTGTCTGCCGATCATGGCCGGCGGCGAGGTCACCGGCGGGTTGCTCCTCGTCCGTGACGTCACCGAGGTCCGCAAGCGCGACAAGTTGTTGCTGTCGAAGGACGCCACGATCCGCGAGGTCCACCACCGGGTCAAGAACAACCTGCAGACCATCTCGTCGCTGCTGCGCCTCCAGGCCCGGCGCCTCCAGTCGGCCGAGGCGAAGGCGGCGGTCAACGAGTCGGTACGCCGAATCCGCACCATCGCCGTGGTGCACGAGACGCTGTCACGCGAGGCCGGCGACGACGTCGCGTTCGTCGACATCGTCCGTCCCCTGCTGCGCCTGTCGGAGGAGGGCCTGCAGTCGCAGGACCGCCCGATCCGCTTCACGGTGCAGGGCGACGGGGGGCGGCTGCCCACCACGGTGGCGACGCCGCTGTCGGTCGTGCTGATCGAACTGCTGCAGAACGCGATCGATCACGGGTTCCCGGAGGGCAGCGCCGGTGGTGACGTGGTCGTGCAGTTGAGCCGCACGCCGGGGATGTTGTCGATCGCGGTGGTGAACGACGGCGTGGGGCTCGACCCGACGTTCGAGCTCAACCGGGCGACCGGCCTCGGGCTGTCGATCGTGCGCACCCTCGTGACCACCGAGTTGGGCGGCACGATCGTGATGCGCGCCGGGACGAAGGCCGACTTCGAGGCGGTCGGGATCACCGACGTGCGCGACGGGATGGGAACGGTCGTGCACCTGACGGTGCCGATCGGGAGCTGACCCGGGGCCCGGGAGGCGTGACCCGAGGGGTCAGGCGAGCAGACGCTGGCGTGCCGCGCTCTGGCGGCGGATGGCGCGGCGCTGTTCCTCGTCGAAGCCGCCCCAGATGCCCGAGTCCTGGTTGGTCTCGAGTGCGTACTCGAGGCACTCGGTGCTCACCGGGCACTCACCGCAGACTTCCTTGGCCTTCGCGATCTGCAGCAATGCCTGACCCGTGGTGCCGACCGGGAAGAACAGATCCGGATCGGTGTCCCGGCAGATCGACCGGTTGCGCCACGAGTAGTCGGCGTTGGCGAGCGCGAGGCTCGAGGCAAGGATCGTCACGATTGCTGCTCCCCGTTCGGACAAAGCACCGCGGCGTCGAGCGCCGTGGCAGGTGAGGTTCCCCGGGTCGATGCCCGAGGGTGGTGACGACGGTGCTGGCCCCGGTCCGTCCGCTGCCCGGTGGGGTCGGCGGCGGTGATCCGCGTGTTCACGTATTCGTTGTACACCGTTCAGAAACGCTAGGAAACAATGGGCACGAGCACAAGAGTCGAAGGCCCCTTGCGTCATCTGATGTAGGTGGGGGGTCATGCCTGGCAACGATGGGGTGACAACCATCGATCACGAAAGGGAAACGCGATGTCGAGTCATGATCAGCCGCTCGGAGGGGAGTCATCCCAGCTCACGACCGTGATCGCCCATCGCGGTGCGTCGAAGGAGGCGCCCGAGAACACGCTCGAGGCATTCGCGCTCGCGGGACGGCTCGGCGCCGACGCGGTCGAGCTCGACGTGCGTCGCACGCGAGACGGCGCGCTGGTCGTGCATCACAACCCCGACCTCGCCGACGGACGGGTGATCGCCTCGATGGACGCGGCCGACCTCCCCGCAACGGTCCCGGCGCTCGGCGCCGCGCTCGACGCGTGCGCCGGCATGTGGGTGAACGTGGAGATCAAGAACGATCCGACCGAACCCGACTTCGATCCGACCGATTCGATCGCCGACGAGACGATGGCCCTGCTGCTCGCGCGAGGTGAGCCCGAACGGTGGCTCATCTCGTCGTTCCGGATCGAGACGGTCGATCGCTGTCGCACGATCGCCGACGCAGTCGGGGCGGCCGGCGCACCGATCCGCACCGCATGGCTCACGTCGATCGTGCCCGACGACGTCGTGGAACTGCTCACCTCGAAGGGTCACACGGCCCTGCATCCGTGGGTCGCGCTGCTGCGCCGCGACGTGATCGACGCCTGTCACGCGGCAGGTATCGAGGTCAACACGTGGACCTGTGACGATCCGGAGCGCATGGCCGAGCTGGTCGAGTGGGGCATCGACGGACTCTGCACGAACCTGCCCGACGTGGCGCTCACGGTGCTGGGGCGGGGCGTACCAGCCTGACGGCATCGGGGCGGTGGCGGAAGCGCAGCTCGCGCGTCTCGCCCAGGAAGTCACCGTCCACCTGGTACGGGAACGGCAGGTCCGTCGCCGCCGGTGTGATCGTGAGCTCGGTGAGGTCGGTGCGCAGGTCGAGGTGCTCGCTCGGGCGGACGCCGCCACCGCGCAGTGCGCCGGCCAGCGATCCGAGGATGGCGGAGGCGCGCATGGTGCGGAACGTGACCGCGACGAGCCCGCGGTCGAGCGTGGCCGCAGGGGAGAGATCGAGCGGCCGGTTCCCGAGATAGGTGTACGGATTGGTGTTGAGCACGATCGTGAAGTACCCGTCGGCCACCTCGAAGCCCGGTCCGCCGACGCGGAAGTGCGGGTGGTGGCGGTCGTACCTGATGCCCCAGGTCTTCAACGACGCCGTGATGAACAGTGGGTGACCGAGCCAGCGCTTGAGCGACGCGCGGCGCTCGACCTCGTGGACGACGGCCGCGTCGTAGCCCACCCCGGTGTGGAAACAGAAGTAGCGCCCGTTCACCTGGCCGAGCCCGATGGGGCCGATGTCGGCTGCCGCGATGCCGACCGACAGTTGCTTCACGGCCCGCACTGGGTCGTTCACCATGCCGAGCGTGCGGGCGAACACGTTGGTCGAGCCCCCGGGCAGCACGCCGAGGGCGGTGTCGGTGCCGGCGACACCGGTCGCGACCTCGTTGAGCGTGCCGTCGCCCCCGTAACCGATGACGACGTCGAGGCCCCGCCGGGCGGCGTCCTGGGCGAAGCGAGTGGCGTGGCCACGGCGATTCGTCTCCACCACCTCGACCTCGTTGCCGCGGCTGAGTTCACGGTGCACCATCACGGTGTTGCGAGCGGTCACCGAGCTGGCGAACGCGTTGACGACGAGCAGGATCCGCAAGAGCCCCGACGCTAGTCGGGGGCACCCGCCGAGGTGGTGGGGGTCATCGGGTGTCGCTCCTGGCACACCATCGGTGGCGCTCCTGGGCGCTCCCGGTTGGGTGAATGCTCTACTGGTCGGTAACAATGTCAGCCGTATGAACGTGATCGTGTGTGTGAAGCAGATCCCGGATCCGGCCACCCCTGGTGCGCTCGATGCCGGCACCAAGACCCTCAAGCGCGATGGCAAGCTCATCCTCGACGAGTCGGACAGCTACGGCGTCGAGATGGCCCTGCAGCTCGTGGATGCCGCCGGCGGTGGCGAGGTCAGCCTCGTCTCCATGGCTCCCAACGGTGAGGTCAGCGGCATGCGCACCGCGCTCGCCATGGGCGCCGCCAAGGGCGTGCTCGTGAGCGACCCGGCCCTGCAGGGCAGCGATGCCCTCACGACGGCCAAGGTGCTCGCCGCTGCGGTGAACAAGCTCGGCGGCGCCGACCTGATCATCGCGGCCACCGAGTCGAGCGACGGCTACACGGGCACCGTGCCCGAGCAGCTCGCCGAGGTGCTCGGCCTGCCGTCGGTCACCTTCGCCAAGAAGGTCGTCGTCGACGGTGGCTCGCTCAAGGTCGACCGTCAGACCGAAGAGGGCTACGACGAGGTCACCTGCCCGCTGCCGGCGCTCATCAGCGTCACGGCCGGTGTGGTCGAGCCCCGTTACCCCAGCTTCAAGGGCATCATGGCCGCCAAGTCGAAGCCGATCGACACCGTCACCGCCGGCGACCTGGGCATCAGCCCGGCCGGTTGGGCGGGCGCCGGTCAGGAGATCGTCGACGTCGCCCAGGCCGAGGCACGTGCCGCTGGTGAGATCGTCGAGGACGACGGCGAGGGTTTCAACAAGATCGTGGCGTTCCTCGAGAACCTCAAGGTCATCTGAGTCGGGCAGCTGAGAGAACAGGAACGAACGACATGACGAACGTATGGGTCTTCGCACAAGAAGCTGCCGGCGCCCCCACCACGGGCACGCTCGAGTTGCTCACCAAGGCACGCAGCCTCGGCACGGTCACCGCCTTCGTGGGCGGCGACGCGTCGGGTATCGCCGCGGCGCTCGGTGAGTACGGCGCTTCGAAGGTGTACGCCACCGGTGACCTCGGCGGCAAGCTGCCGGGTGTCGCGGTCTCGGCCGCGATGAAGGCGGTGATCGACGGTGGCGACAGCCCCGACGTGATCCTCTTCCCGCAGAACTACGAAGGTCGCGACGTGATGAGCCGCCTGTCGGTGAAGCTCGATCGCACCGTCCTCACCAACAACGTCGACATCAGCCTGGATGGCGGCGTCTCGGTCACCACCCCGATCTTCGGCGGCAACACCCTCGTCACCACCAAGTTCTCGGGTTCGGCACCGCATCTCGCGGCCTTCCGCCCGAAGAGCTTCGCGGCCGAGTCGGCCGGCGGCGCCGCCCCTGAGGTCGTCGCCGCAGCGGTGCCCGAGCTGGGCGCCACCGGCGGTGCCACGGTCACGGCCGTGCACGTCGAGGCGAGCAGCGGTCCGAAGCTCGACGAGGCCGCCATCGTGGTGTCCGGTGGCCGTGGTCTCGGCGAGGCCGACAAGTACACGATGGTCGAGGATCTCGCCAAGCTGCTCAAGGGTGCGCCGGGCGCCTCGCGTGCCATCGTCGACGCCGGCTGGGTGCCGTACAGCTACCAGGTCGGCCAGACCGGCAAGGTCGTGAAGCCGGGCGTGTACATCGCGGCGGGCATCTCGGGTGCCACCCAGCACATGGTGGGCATGAAGGGCTCGAAGAACATCATCGCGATCAACAAGGACAAGGAAGCCCCGATCTTCGGCATCGCCGATCTGGGCATCGTGGGCGATGTGCACAAGGTGCTGCCCAAGCTGATCGAGGCGCTGCAAGCTCGCGGCTGAGCCGACCAGCGTCACGAAGTCGAGGGGCGGCCGCGAGGCCGCCCCTCTTCGCGTCCCGGCCCGAGTTCCGTGGGTCGGCCGGTCAGCGGGTCAGCGGGTCAGTGGGCGTCGCGGGCGCTGATCGCCCAGGCGAGGCCGTCGACGGCGTCCTCGATCACGAGCTGCAGTTCCCAACCGAGTCGCGGTTCGTCCGCGTCCCACCAGTACCAGGTGAGGTCGGCGGCCAGCTCGCCGAGCTCGTCGGGATCGACGGGCCACTCGTCGGTCGCGTCGGCGAGCGCGGCGAGCACCCACCACGCCCCGAACCGCCCGATCGCATTGCCGCGCCGTCGGCCGTGGGCGCCTCCGCTCGCACCGGCCCACGCCAGCCAGGCGAGCGCTTCGGCGGGCGTGAGCACGGCGAGCCTCGCACGAGGGATGCCGAGCGTGGCCAGAGCATCGGCGGCGGCGCCCTCGACGCACACGACGTCGGCTCTCCCGTTCGACGATGCGGTCCACGGCTCGAGCAGCTGCCGCACGGCGGGGATCACCTGGTCGTCGTCGACCTCGGGTGCGGGAGTTCCCGTTGCGGCGACGAAGCGGTCGGCGATCGGCAGCGCGGGTGAGGGGGCGTCGATGCCGTCGTCGGAGTAGGTGGCGAGCGCGTAGGCGGGCTCCCACGGTTGCAGCTCGAACGGGAGGTCGAGCACGTCGATCAGCCCGTCGGGGTCGACGATCTCGCCGCGCACGGCGCGTTCGTGGGCGATGAAGCCGAGCCGCGGTCCGGCCGGGAGGTGTGCTCGCAGCGAGGCGAGGTCGTGGTGCTGGGCAACGACCTCCGTGAGTGGGCCGATGGTGAACCGGCCGCTCTCCTCGTCGAGCACCGTCGCCGCCCATTCGCTCGGCGACCAGAGCGCCAACCGGTACTCGGCCAGCGTGGCAGCGGGCCACAGCTGCCGGCCGGTGAGCACCGCCGATCGAGTGCGGTCGCGGAGGCGGAGCAGGCCCTCCCAGTCGCGTGACGAGCAGCGGGCGTCGATGAGCCGCACCAACCCGTCGAGGTCGGCGCGATGGATCAGCTCGTCGAGATCGTCGTCCGCCGTGTCGGCGACGTCCTCGCCGCTCATCGGGTCACACCAGCGGCCAGGGGTAGCGGCGGCCCGTGTGGTCGGCGGGCAGCACCGGGTGCTCGACGATCCATCGGGCCCGCTCCTGCACGGCCGCCACCTCGTCGTCGGCCAACAGGGCTGCCACCGACAACGGCACCGACTCGGCCACGCGTGCGACGGCGGCGAGGAGGTCGCCGTCGATCGGGTCGCCGGCGAACTCCCAGACGACCGTGCGGAGCTTGAACTCGGACGCGAAGCACAGGCCGTGATCGATGCCCCAGAGGTGGTCGTCGTGGTCGATCAGCACATGGCCGCTCTTGCGGTCGGTGTTGTTGGCGACGAGATCGAACACGGCGAAACGCCGGAGTGCGTCGTGCAGATCGGGACGCGACTCGTGGATCGTGAAGTAGTGCTGCTGATGATCGGCGTCGACGAACCACTGCACGCTGCCCTCGCCGAGCGGGCCGTCGCGGATGACCGTCGGGGGCACCAGGTCGAGCCCGAGCGCCTCGCTCAGCTGGTACGCGGCGAGCTCGCGGCGGTGCAGCCCCGGTTCGAAGTCCCACAGCGGGCGCTCGCCGCGCAGCGGCTTGTAGATGCCCTGCGCCGCAGCGCCTTCGTCGGCGGTGCCGTCGGGGAGCACCAGGTTGACGAGGAAGGTCGCGTTGCTGCTCCAGGGCATGCGGCCCTCGATGTCGATCTCGCCCTGGGCGAGGATCTCGAGCTGGTCGGAGCGATCGGGCACGCCGGTGGTCAGTTCATCCGCGGGCAGATGTGCCCGTCGGGATCGATCGGCAGGCTGCACCACAAGCACGGCGGGCGACCGGCGGCGACGAGCGAGTCGGCCTGTTCGCAGAACGCGAGCACCTGGCCCCGGGTGAGGAAGACGCGCACGCGGCTGCGATCTTCGAGTGCCTCGAGCTCGGGCTCACCGTCGTCGTCGACCGGGATGAACTCGTCGAGCTGCACGAGCACCCGGTCGGTCGACCGCTCGTAGCCGAGGCCGATCGCACCGAGCACGAAGGCCGGTTCGACGGGTGGGCTGAGCTCCATCGCCGCCGGCATCGGCCGGTCCTCG
>JBILUM010000053.1:0-8958 GCA_044370995.1 Ilumatobacteraceae bacterium
GCGCTCGATGAGGTCGTCGACGTCCCCGCACCGTTCGACACCACATCGTTCGACACCACATCGTTCGACACCACATCGTCCGACACCGCATCGTCCGACACCGCATCGTCCGACACCGCATCGTCCGACACCACATCGACAGTTGCCGACGACTACGTCGCCCACGTCGTCGAGTCCCTTTCCCCCCTCTCCGAGCTGCACGTCGTGCTCGATTGCGCCAACGGCGCGATGAGCGGTGTGGCCTCGGCGGCGTTCGAGCGGCTCGGCGCACGGGTCACCGTCATCCACGCCTCCCCGGACGGCCGGAACATCAACGACCACTGCGGCGCGACCTCGCCCGCGTCGCTGGCGGAGACCGTGGTCGCCGAAGGCGCCCACCTCGGCCTCGCCTTCGACGGCGACGGCGACCGCGTGATCGCGGTCGATCACCTCGGCAACGTCGTCGACGGCGACCGGTTGATCGCCCTCGCCGCACTGCAGCTGCGCGAGGAGGGCCACCTCGTCGACGACACGGTGGTCGTGACCGTCATGACCAACCTCGGATTCCGTCGGGCCATGGAACGTCAGGGCATCCACGTCGTCGAGACCGCGGTCGGCGACCGCTACGTGCTCGAGGCGCTCGACGCCGGCGGGTACGCCGTCGGCGGCGAACAGAGCGGCCACATCATCTACCGCCGGCTCGCCACCACCGGCGACGGGCTGCTCGCCGGACTGCGCCTCGCCGAACACGTGGTGCAGCGTGGTCGGCCGCTCGCCGACCTCGCCGGCGAGGTGATGACGAGCTACCCGCAGGTGCTGGTGAACGTGCGTGTGGCCGAGCGACACCCGCACGTCGCCGACGAGCTCGCCGCCGAGATCGCCGCCGCCGAGACGGGCCTCGCCGGCGAGGGACGCATCCTCGTGCGTGCCAGCGGCACCGAGCCCCTCGTGCGCGTGATGGTCGAAGCGGCCACGGACGAGCTGGCGCGGCGCACCGCCGACGAGCTCGCCGACGTCGTTCGCGAGCGCTTCGCGATGAGCTGACCCGCTCGCCCGCCACTCCCAGTGTCACTCCCGGCGCGAACGCTCCGAGTGCGGTGGGCGGTCGGACGACGGCGCTGGGAGCGCGCCGGACGGACATCTCCGCGTCACACGGTGGGCGCGGCGTGGTCGACTTGCGAGAGCCTTGCGAGACGACTGACGAGGACCTGACGGGACCCGCACGGAGGGTGTCGGTAGCCTGTCCTCCTTATGTGCGGCATCATCGCGGTCCTCAGTCGCCCGTCCACCCGGCCCGTCCCGCCTGCTGCGGACCTGCTGGGGTTGCTCGACCGGGCGATTGCCGATCCCTCGGTCGCCGGCGCGGCCTCCCTCGCGTCGTCGTGCGACCAGTTGCTGCACGGCGTGCCGGGCGTGTGCGCCCTCGTCGGCCGTCACGAGCTGATCGCCGGCCTCAACGCCAAGCTCGACCAGCTCGAGGCCCGGGGCACCGGGTACGAGCAGTGGATCGAGGCCACGACCGAACTCACCGTCGAGCAGATCGAACAGGCCAACACCGAACTGATCGCGCTCCGCGATGCGACCTGGGCGGTGCGTCACGATCGGCTGCGCACCGCACGCGAGGTCGATGCGCTCGCCGGTCGCGATGCCGGCCGCGCCGCGATCGCTGCGTACCTGTCGGTGCAGCAGGCGCTCTCCGCGCTCGATCGTCTCGAGGTACGCGGCCGCGACTCGGCCGGCCTGCACCTGTTCGTGTGGAACCACGGCCTGTCGGCCGCCGACCCCGCCGTGCAGTCGCTGCTCGCCCAACGCACCTCCGACCCGTTGTTCCAGAGTGGCTCGGTGCGCGTCGCTGGCGACTGCCTCAGCTTCGTGTACAAGGCCGCCGCCGAGATCGGCGAGCTCGGTGACAACTCCCGCGCGCTGCGCGCCGCGATCCAGGCCGACGATCTGTTGCGTCTCTCGTTGGCACGCCCCGAGGCCCGCCTCACGGTGCTCGGCCACACCCGCTGGGCGAGCGTCGGCATCATCAGCGAGCCGAACTGCCATCCGCTCAACAGCGAGGAGAGCGAGATGACGGGCGCCGACCAGTCGCGCCCCTACGTGGTGGCCGCGCTGAACGGCGACGTCGACAACCACGCCGACATCAAGGTGCAGCACGGTCTGCGGATCCCCGGCCCGATCACCACCGACGCGAAGGTCATCCCCGCGGTCATGTCACGGCTGTCGGGCGACACCGGCGGCAACCTCACGGAGGCGTTCCGGCGCACGGTCGCCGGTTTCGAGGGCAGCGTCGCGATCGGCGCCGCTTCGGCGGCCGCACCCGACCAGCTCTTCCTGGCGCTGCGCGGCAGCGGTCTCGCCGAGGACACCTACATCGTGGCGAGCGAGCCGTACGGCGTGGTCGAGGAGACCGTCGACTACCTCCGCGTCGACGGCGAGACGCTGTCGCCGTCGGGCAGCCGCGGCCAGGTGTTCGTGCTCGACGCGGCGCATGCCGGCGAGCTCGCCGGTGTGCACCGGTACGCCTATGACGGCAGCGAGCTGCCGATCGCCACCTCCGACGTCGCCACCGCCCAGGTCACCACCCGCGACATCGACCGCGGCGAGGCACCGCACTTCCTGTTGAAGGAGATCACCGAGGCACCGAGCAGCTTCCGCAAGACGCTGCGCGGCAAGATCGCCGAGCAGGACGGCATGCTCCGCGCCGTGGTCGGCGAGCGTTCGCTGCCGTCCGACATCGCAGCTCGCCTGGCGAGCGGCGAGATCACCAAGGTCCGCGTCATCGGCCAGGGCACGGCAGCTGTTGCCGGTCGCAGCATGGCCGCCGTGCTCGACACGCTGTGCGAGGGCCACCTCGACATCGATCCGATCACCGCCACCGAGCTCAGCGGGTTCGCGCTCCGTCTCGACATGAGCGACACGCTCATCGTCGCGGTCAGCCAGAGCGGCACCACCACCGACACGAACCGCACGGTCGATCTCGCCCGGGGGCGTGGTGCATCGGTGCTCGCGATCGTGAACCGTCGCAACAGCGACCTCACCGACAAAGCCGACGGCGTGATGTACACGAGCGACGGCCGCGACGTGGAGATGAGCGTCGCCTCCACCAAGGCGTTCTACGCCCAGGTGGCCGCCGGCGTCCTGCTCGCCTGCGCGATCAGCGAGGCCGCCGGCCTCGGCACGGCCCGCCGTCGCCACGACCTGCTCACCTCGCTGCGCGAGATCCCGGCCAGCATGGTCGAGGTGATCGCCCGCCGCGAGGAGATCGGTGACGCGGCCCGCCGCTTCGCTCCGTTCAAGCGCTACTGGGCGCTCGTCGGCAACGGCCCCAACGTGGTCGCCGCCGAAGAGGTGCGGATCAAGCTGAGCGAGCTCTGCTACAAGTCGATCGCCTGCGACGTCACCGAGGACAAGAAGCACATCGACCTGTCGAGCGAGCCGCTCATCCTCGTGTGCGCCGCCGGTCTCGTCGGCGGCACCGCCGACGACGTCGCCAAGGAAGTGGCGATCTACAAGGCCCACAAGGCCACCCCGATCGTCATCGCGACCGAGGCCGACGAGCGCTTCGCCGCGGCATCGGCCGTGCTGTCGGTGCCTGCCGTCGACTCTGCGCTGGCGTTCATCCTGTCGGCGATGGTCGGGCACCTGTTCGGCTACGAGGCCGCGCTGGCGATCGACGCCTCGGCCCGTCCGCTGCGCGAGGCGCGCGAGGTGATCGAGCACTCCCTGTCCGTCGGCGGCGACAGCGAGCAGATCCTCCGTCGAGTGCAGGAGGGCGTCCGTGCCCACGGCGAGAAGTTCCTCGACGGGCTGCGCACCGGCCTCTACGACGGTCATCTCGAGGCCTCCACCGCTGTTCGCGTCTCGGCATTGCTGCGCGACATGGCCGGCGAGAACCCGCTCGAGGTGTACCAGCGGGTCACCGGCACCGTGGCCACCCCCGGCGTCGTGATCGACGACCTCACCGCGGCGCTCACCCGCGCGATCGAAGAGCTCACGCGCCCGGTCGACGCGATCAAGCACCAGGCCAAGACCGTCACGGTCGGCATCAGCCGCAACGACGAAGGCGTGCTCGATCGCCAGCTGGTGCAGGAGGTGCTCGCCGCTGGCGCCGGCCGCGACCGGCTCAACTACCGCACCCTCAAGGTGCTCGCCGATCTCGATCCGGCCGTCGATGCCGTCGTGGGCTTCACCCGCTATCGCATCGAGGGCGACCCGTCGAGCGACGCGGTCATCTCGATCATCGATCGTGGCGGCCTCTCTCGCGACGTCACCAGCCGGGTCGAGCGCAACGCGCAGCTGCTCGGCACGAAGCGCCGTGTGGCGAGCGATCGTGAAGTGCTCGTCGCCCGCGGCCGCACCGACGGTCGCACCGTGATCTTCGTGCCCGAGGTGAAGGGCGGTACGTGTACCGGCATCACGTTGTTGCACGTCCGCTTCCACGACCGCCTGCCCGCCGCCGTGATGCGCGGCGTGTTGCAGGGCTACGACCATCGCTACGACCGACTGGTCGACTGGGTGTCGGAGACCGAGGGCACCTTCCGCGACGATCGCCTCGCCGATCTGCCGGTGGCCGATCTGCTGATCCTGCCGATCTCCGAGACCGCCGACCACTGGCGTTCGTGAGCGCCCGGTGAGCCACGGGGTGAGCCACGGGGTGAGCGGCTGGTGACGGTCGTCGGGATCGGTGTCGACGCGGTCGACATCGATCGCTTCCGTCGATCGCTCGAGCGAACGCCCACGATGCGCGACAGGTTGTTCACCGCGCACGAGCTCGAGTACGTGGCCAGCAAGGTCGACCCTGCCCCGTCGCTCGCGGCGCGCTTCGCAGCTCGCGAGGCGGTGATGAAGGCGCTCGGTGTGGGCCTCGGTGCGTTCGGATTCCACGACGTCTGGGTCACGCGTGCACCGTCGGGTGAGCCGTCGCTCGCCATCACCGGCCCTGCGCTCGCGCTCGCCGAGGCCGCTGGGATCGATCGGTGGCACCTGTCGATCACGCACACCGACCTCGTGGCGATCGCGTACGTGGTCGCCAGTCGCACGGTGTGACGGCCGGGTCGCAGCTCGCCGCCCCGCGGTGTCGGTCACGGCTGGTGCCGAAGGTCGGCCAGTAGCCTCGGTCGCCATGCTGCCGATCGTGACCCCTGCCGAGATGCGAGCCATCGACGCCGCAGCAACCGACGACGTGCAGGTGCTCATCGAACGCGCCGGTTCGGCCGTGGCGCGTGCCGCGATCCGCATGATGGGCGGCACGTACGGCCGCACCGTGAACGTGGTCGTCGGCACGGGCAACAACGGCAACGACGGTCGGGTGGCGGCCCGCCTCCTCGCCGATCGCGGCGTGAAGGTGCGGGTGTACCCCGTGGCGCTGTGCCCGGCGGAGTTGCCGCACGCCGACCTCGTGATCGACGCCGCCTTCGGAACCGGCTTCCACGGCGTCTGGCGCGCTCCCGACGTGGGAGGTGCGCCGGTGTTGGCCGTCGACATCCCGAGCGGGGTCGACGGGCTCACCGGGGCGGCCGGCCCCTCCGTGCTGGCGGCCGAGCGCACGGTGAGCTTCGTCGCGTTGAAGCCGGGGCTGCTGTTCAGCCCGGGCAGCGAACTGGCGGGCGAGCTCGCGATGGTCGACATCGGCCTCGACGCCGGCGAGGTGCACGCCCACCTGCTGCAGGCCGCCGACGTGTCAGGGTGGCTGCCGCCGCGTTCGCGGGTGAGCCACAAGTGGCACACCGCCGTGCGGATCATCGCCGGCAGCCGCACGATGCCGGGTGCTGCAGCGCTCGCCGCGGCCGGCGCCCAGCGCACGGGTGCCGGCATGGTGCAGTGGTCGACGCCGGGCGTCGAGCATGCCGACCGGATGCCGTTGGAGGCCGTGCACCGGCCGCTGCCCGCCGCAGCGTGGGCGGCGGAAGCGCTCCGTTCGTTCGACCGCTTCCACGCAGTGGTGCTCGGGCCGGGCCTCGGCCGGGTCGACGACACGGCCGCCAGCACACGCGAGGTGGCGATCCACACGCCGCTGCCGATCGTCATCGACGGCGACGGTCTGTTCGCGCTGGCGTGGAACGCTCAGGGCGCGGCCGCCCTGCTCCGCCAGCGCGAGGCGCCCACCGTGCTCACCCCGCACGACGGCGAGTACCAACTGCTCACCGGCACGCTGCCGGGCCCCGACCGCATCGCCGCGGCGCGCAAGCTCGCCGAGAGCACCGACACCGTCGTGTTGTTGAAGGGCGCGACGACGGTGGTCGCCGAGCCGACGGGCGAGGTGCTGGTGGTTCGCGCGGGCGACGAGCGCCTGGCGACGGCCGGCACCGGCGACGTGTTGGCCGGCATCATCGGCGCCCTGCTCGCCATGAGGATCGATCCCTTCGAGGCGGCGGCGATGGGCGCGTGGATCCACGGCAGTGCAGCGATGCACGGTCCGGCCGTGGGGTTCGTCGCGTCCGATCTCCCCGATCTCGTCCCGCTGGTGTTGTCGAGCCTTCGCGGCGAACCGTGACACCGACCGCCGACGCCCTGCCGTCGGGCCGCTGGGCGTGGGCCGACATCGACCTCGACGCGATCGCGCACAACGTCGGCGTGCTGCGCGCTGCCGTCGCGCCGTCGGCGGTGTGGGCGGTCGTGAAGGCCGACGCCTACGGGCACGGCGCCGTCTCCGTCGCACGAACCGTGCTCGAGGCAGGCGCCGAAGGGCTGTGCGTGGCGCTCGTGCAGGAGGCGGCCGAGCTGCGCGATGCGCTGATCGATGCGCCGGTGCTCGTCCTCAGCGAGCAGCCGCCCGCCACTGCAGCCGACGCCGTGCGGCTCGGGCTGATCAGCACCGT
This sequence comes from Ilumatobacteraceae bacterium, assembly GCA_044370995.1. Taxonomy (GTDB): domain Bacteria; phylum Actinomycetota; class Acidimicrobiia; order Acidimicrobiales; family Ilumatobacteraceae; genus VFMC01. The sequence goes on from JBILUM010000053.1 coordinate 6,804, forward strand.
GTACTCGGTGAGCCAACTCGACGCGCTGGCCGCGGCGGGGGCACACCGCCACCGGGTGCAGTTGAAGGTGAACACCGGCATGAACCGGGTGGGATGCGCGCCTGGCGAGGCGCTCGCGCTGGCGCAGGAGATCGAGCGGCGCGACAGCGTCGAGTTCGACGGCGTGTTCACGCACCTGGCCGTCGCCGACGAACCGGCCGACCCGTACTCCGTGCAGCAGCTCGACCTGTTCGACGAGGTGCTCGGCTCGATCCGTGCAGCCGGCATCGATCCGGGCCGTGTGCACGCGGCCAACTCCGCCGGCGCCCTCGCGCACCCCAGGGCTCGTCACGACCTCGTGCGCGCCGGCATCGCGCTCTACGGCATCCAGCCGGGTCGGGGCGTCGAGCACCTCTGCCACGACCTGCGGCCGGCGCTGTCGTTGCACGCGTGCGTGTCGCACGTGAAGCGGGTGCGCGCCGGCGACCGCATCAGTTACGGGCTGCGTCACGCGTTCACCACCGACACCAACGTCGCGACCGTGCCCCTTGGCTACGCGGACGGCGTGCCTCGTCGGCTCTTCGAGACCCACGGTCACGCGCTCGTGCGCGGCCGCCGATGCCCGATCGTGGGCGTGGTGACGATGGATCAGCTGATGCTCGACGTCGGCGATCTCGACATCGAGGTGGGCGAGCCGGTCGTGCTGCTCGGCGCCGACGGCACCGAGCGCATCCGTGCCGAGGACTGGGCCGAACGGCTCGGCACGATCGGCTACGAGATCGTCTGCGGAGTCTCCAAGCGGGTCAGCCGTCACCACCGGGCCGAGCGGCGCACGGTCTCGTAGACTCCTCGACTTGATGCTGCAGCTGCGCTCGGACTCGCTGGCAACCACGCACGCGATCGCCGCGGCGCTGGCCGGTCTCGTCCGTTCCGGCGACGTGATCGTGCTGGCGGGCGAGATGGGTGCGGGCAAGACCGCGTTCGCCCAGGGCTTTGGCGCAGCGCTCGGTGTCACCGACCACATGACCTCGCCCACCTACAACCTCGTGCACAGTCACCCCGCGGGTCGGCTCACGCTCCATCACGCCGATCTCTACCGGTTGAGCACCCAGCACGAGGTGGCCGACCTCGCACTCGCCGAGCTGGCCGAGGCCGACGGCGTGCTCCTCGTCGAGTGGGGCGACGTCGTGGGTGGCGCGCTCGGTGAGCATCTGCTCGTGCGGCTCGATGCCCTCCACAGCGACGACGGTGACGACGATGACGCCCGCACCCTCGTCGTGTCGGCGGTCGGTCGGGCGTGGGCGATGCGGTGGGAGAAACTCACCCGGGCAGTGGAGGCGTGGACGTGTTGATCCTCGGCATCGAGACCGCGACCGAACAGGTGAGCGTCGCGATCGGCGGCCACGAGGGTGTGCTCGGCCTGTTCGAGGTGTGCCGGGGGCGTCGCCACGCGGAGACCGTCACGCCCGCCATCCAGTTCCTCTGCCGTCAGGCCGACATCGAACTGGCCGAGATCAGCGTGATCGCCGTCGACGTCGGGCCGGGACTGTTCACCGGCATGCGGGTGGGGCTCTCGGCGGCGAAGGCGCTCGCCCAGGCGTTGCGCATCCCGATGATCGGCATGAGTTCGCTCGACCTGCTCGCGTTCCCGCTGCGCCACACCGACCGCACCATCGCCGCCGTGATCGACGCCCGCAAGGGTGAGCTGTTCTACGCGTTCTACCGGCCGGTGCCCGGCGGTGTGCAGCGCGTGCTCGAGCCCCAGTGCGGGCGCGTCGACGACCTCATCGCCGACCTGATGGCGCGCGGCGACGACGTCGTGTGCGTGGGCGACGGGGCGTTGCGCCACCGCGTCGAGATCCACGCCGAGCTCCGCTGCGAGTTCGCCGAGCAGTTCCTCTCCCGACCGTCGGCCGCGCCGCTCGTGCAGCTCGCGCACGCCCGGGCATTGCGCGAGGAGTGGGTGAACCCGTGGGAGATCCAGCCGATGTACCTGCGGCTGCCCGACGCCCAGATCAACTGGAGCACGCGGGCGCAGGGATCCACCGACAACACGGGCGGGCTCGCGCGATGAGCGTCATCTCCCGGTTGCTCGGCCGCACCGACGGCGAGGCGATCGTGATCGAGCCGATGCGCAAGCGCGACCTGTCGGCGATCATGGCGATCGAGCTGGTGT
>JBILUM010000054.1:0-8852 GCA_044370995.1 Ilumatobacteraceae bacterium
TTGCGCGGCCGCCCGCTGGCCGGCCTCAGCGAGGTCGACGACGCCGCCCGTGCGGTGTTCGGCCACGGTGCCGACACGCCGATGCGGCTCATCTCCAACGACCTCGTCGTCGGCAACCGCCTCGGGTCGGTGCCCGACATCACCCCGATGGTGCCGCTCGCCAAGAGCCTCAACGCCGAGTTCAAGCGATGCCGGTTGAAGCCCGAGGGAGCCAAGAAGGTGATCGAGCTCGACCTGCGCCAACCGCTGCACCTGCAGCGGTCGCAGCTGCTCCACCGCCTGTCGCTGCTCGACATCCCGTGGGGGCACGAGACCGAGGGTCGCCGCAGTGCCGGCACGTTCCGCGAGACCTGGCAGCTGCGCTGGGAGCCCGAGTTCGAACTGCGCATCATCGAGTCGTCGGCGCTCGGCACCACCGTCGTCACCGCCTGCACGGCATCACTCATGCAGAAGGCCGGCGCCGCTGCATCGCTCGGCGACCTCACGGTGCTGCTCGAACGGTGCCTGCTCGCCGGCCTCGACGACGCCGTGCCCGACGTGCTGCGCCTCGTCGACGAGCGCTCCGCGGTGTCGGCCGACGTCGCCCGCCTGATGGAAGCGGTGCCGCCGCTCGCTCGCACCATCCGCTACGGCGACGTCCGCGCCACCGACGCCCAGGCGGTGCAGACCGTCATCGCCGGCATCGTCTCGCGCGTGGTCGCCGGACTGGTCTCGGCCTGCGTGGGAATCGACGACGACGAGTCCGCCGCGATGGCGGTGCTGGTGCGCGACACCCAGTCGGCGCTGTCCTTGCTCGGCGACGACGAACACCTCGCCGCGATGCACCAGGCGCTCACCGAGGTGAGCGAGCGCGAGCGGGTGCACGGGCTGTTGCAGGGCGTCGCCACACGGGTGCTCGCCGACGCGAGCGTGTTCGACGCCGCCGACACCGAACGACGTGTGTCGCGGAGTCTGTCGCCCGGCGCCACGCCGCTCGACGCGGCGGCGTTCGTCGAAGGCTTCCTCGGCGGCTCCGGCGCAGTGCTCGTGCACGACCCGGTGCTGCTCGGGGTGATCGACCGCTGGCTCGCCACCCTCGCGTCCGATGCGTTCACCCAGACGCTGCCGCTCCTGCGGCGCACGTTCGGGTCGTTCGAGACGGCCGAGCGGCGGGCGATCGGCGACCGGGTGCGCACCGGCGAGGCGCCGAGCACCCACCGGTCCGAGCACCAGCTCGACCCCGAGCGGGTCGCGGCCGGCCTGGCCACGGTCGCGCAACTGTTGGGGGTTCGCTCGTGAACGAGTTCGACCGCGACGAACCGGCCCGGGTGCACGACGGCGAGCGGCTGCGGCGGTGGCGGCTGGTGCTCGGTGCCGGCGACGCCCAGCAGCCCGACGGCACGGGTGTGCAGTTGCAGGGCGACGACCAGAAGATGGACGCGGCCCTCAGCGCGCTGTACGACGCGCCGCCGCCCGGACAGCGACAGGGCCGCCGCACCAGCAGGGCAGGTGGGCTCGCCGCGTCGGCCCCCAACGTCGCCCGCTGGCTCGGCGACATCCGCCGGTACTTCCCCACCGGGGTGGTGCAGGTGATGCAGCGCGACGCGATCGACCGGCTGCACATCCAGCACCTGTTGCTCGAACCCGAGATGCTCGAGGCGCTCGAACCCGACGTCCACCTGGTGAGCACCCTGCTCGAACTGCAGCACCTGCTGCCCGACACCACTCGTGCCACGGCGCGACAGGTGGTCGCCAAGGTCGTCGCGCAGATGGAGGAGCGGTTGGGGCGTCCGACGATGCAGGCGGTCACCGGGGCGCTGTCGCGCTCGGCCCGCACCCGCCGCCCGCGACACGGCGACGTCGACTGGGACCGCACGGTGCTCGCGAACCTCAAGCACTACCAACCCGATCTCCGCACGGTGGTGCCCGAACGACTGGTCGGCTACTCGCGCCTCGGCCCGGCGGTTCGCCGTGAGCTCATCATCGCGATCGACCAGAGCGCGTCGATGGGCGACAGCATCGTGTACGCCAGCGTGTTCGGTGCGGCGCTCGCCTCCATCCGTTCGCTGCGCACCCGGCTCGTCGCGTTCGACACCGCGGTCGTCGACATGAGCGAGGTGTTGCACGACCCCGTCGAGGTGCTCTTCGGCGTGCAACTGGGGGGTGGCACCGACCTCAATCGGGCGATGGCGTACTGCCAGTCGCTCGTCGAGCGGCCCGACGAGACGGTGCTCGTCCTGATCAGCGACCTGTACGAGGGGACGCCCGGGGGTGACTACATCGCTCGCATCGCGGCGATGACCCGCGCCGGCGTGCGGTGCGTCGCGCTGCTCGCGCTCAGCGACGAGGGTGCGCCGTCGTTCGACCACGGTGCCGCCGAGGCGCTCGCCGCGCTCGGGGTCCCGGCGTTCGCCTGTACCCCGCAGGCCTTTCCGGATCTCATCGCAGCAGCGATCGATCGGCGCGACCTCGGCCGTTGGGCGGGCGAGCAGGGCCTGGTCACGGCTCGCTGACCCCGGACGCGACGAGGGACGAGCGCCGCAGTGGCGCTCGTCCCTCAGCTGCTGTCAGCTGCTGTCAGAGGTGTCGTCGGTGGTGCTGTCGGTGGTGCTGTCGGGCGGTGCCGGTGTCAGCGGGGGCGGCGCGCCGGGCCGGCCGGCCGGCCACCCGTGGTCGCCGGGCGCTGGCTGCGCGGTGCGCCGGTGCGCTCACCAGAGGCCGGGCGGTCGCCGCGCGGGCGGTCGTCACGGTTGCGGTCGCCGGATGCCGGTCGGTCCGCGCCGTATGCCGGGCGGTCGCCTCGGGGGGCGCCGTAGGCGGGCCGGTCGCTGCGCGGTGCGCCGCTGCGGTCGCCGTATGCCGGGCGGTCGCCTCGGGGAGCGCCGTAGGCGGGACGCTCGCTGCGGTTGCGGTCGCCGTAGGCCGGACGATCGCCGTGTGCCGGACGGTCGCCGTATGCCGCCGGTCGGTCGCCACGGGGGCGGTCGTCGCGGCTGCGCTCGCCGTAGCTCGGGCGATCGCTGCGCGGTGCGCCGTAGCTCGGGCGGTCGCCGCGTGGCGCACCCGACCGGTCGCCGTAGCCGGGACGCTCGAACGAGCGGTTGCCGCGCGGTCGGTCCTCGCGGCTGTCGCGCACGTCGACCTCGATGGCCGGACGATCGGTGCGCACGTTCGGGCGGGCACCGTCGCTCCACACGACCTCGTGCTCGAGGCTGTCGACGAGGCGCTGGGCGACGCGCTTGCGGCTCGGCGGCACGAAGGCCACCACGGTGCCGGACCGGCCGGCGCGGCCGGTACGGCCCGAGCGGTGCTGGTAGTCCTTGTCGTTGTCGGGCAGGTCGTAGTGGACGACGAGCTCGACGTTGTCGACGTGGATGCCGCGGGCGGCGACGTCGGTCGCGACGAGCACCTGCACCTTGCCGCGCTTGAAGTCCTCGAGGGTTCGGCTGCGGGCCTGCTGGGTGCGGGCGCCGTGCAGCGAACCGGCGCGCACGCCGGCGTTCATCAGCGCCGCGGTCACGTCGTCGACACCGAAGCGGGTCTTGACGAACATGATCGTGGGGCCGTGCGTCTCGAGCAGTTCGACGGTGGCGTCGAGGCGCTGCATCGCGGGCTGGACGACGAAGCGGTGTTCGACCGGGCCGTTGTGGACCTCGCCGACGAGGTCGTGCATCGCCGGGTCCTTCAGGTAGTCGCGGACGAGCTCGTTGACGGCACCGTCGAGGGTGGCCGACCACAGCATCGTCTGCCGGGTGGAGGGCGTCATGTCGAGGATGCGGCGGACGTCGGGCATGAAGCCGAGGTCGGCCATCCGGTCGGCTTCGTCGATCACGCAGACCTCGATGCCGCTGAGGTCGCAGTGACCCTGCTCGATGATGTCGAGCAGGCGACCCGGGGTGGCGACGATGACCGACGCGCCCTTCTTCAGCGAGTGGATCTGGCCGCCCATCGGGGCGCCGCCGTAGATGGCCTGGACGAAGCGCCACGCGGCACGGCCCAGCGGCACGAACGCACGCTGCACCTGCTCGGCGAGCTCACGGGTGGGCACCAGCACGAGGCCGGTGGGACGGTTGGGGGTGGCCTGGCCGACGCGGGCCATCAGCGGGATGCCGAAGCCGAGGGTCTTGCCCGAGCCGGTGGGCGCACGGCCGCACAGGTCGCGCCCGGCGAGGGCGTCGGGAAGGGTGATCGCCTGGACGGGGAACGCCTGGGTCATGCCGGCGGCGGTGAGTGCCTCGGCCATGCGCGCGGGCACGCCGAGGTCGACGAACGAAGTCGTGGAAGTCATGGTTGCTCTCTTGTCGCTCTCACGAGCGGGTGCGCTGCGGTTCTGGACAGCGGGAGGGGGCACGTACGCAACCGTCGTCGTCGCCTGCGAGCCGGTTCACCGGTCTCGGACGCTCGACCCCTCGAACAAGGAGCTACACACGTGATCTGTTCTTATGAACAGCTCGTGCGAGGCTATCGGCGGATCCGATGGATCCCACACGTGCGGTCACCGTTCGCGAGTCGGAGGTGACGGCGCTCGATCGCCCACGGTCTGAGGCCGGGAGGAGGAGCCTGCGGCCCGGGTCGGAGCCGGCCGGCCCGCTGACGGGTCATGGATACCGGCCCCGGCGGCGTCGACGGGTAACGTCTGCACTCATGGGTCAGATGGTCAGTGTCGTCGAAAAGCGCAGCTCCACCCCGGGCATCATCCGGTTCGAGGCGAACCGGACCCTCACCGGTCAGGGCCACGAGCGGTTCACGAGCGCCGACGAGGCGATCGGCCCGCGGCCTGCTGCCGAGCTGGCCCGTCGCCTGTTCGCCACCGGCCAGGTCGAGGGCCTGCACGTCTACAGCAACATGGTCACCGTCAACCTTGCTCGCGGCTTCGCCGGCGAGGGTCTGTACGACATCGTGCGCGAGCTGTACCAGTACTGGAAGCCCGGCATGGAGCCCGCCGTGTTCGTCGAGGAGGCCCCCGCCGAGGTGGCCGCGGTGAGCAGCGGTGGTGAGGGCGGTGCCGGTCCGTCGGCGTACGAGCAGCTGGTGCCCGAGATCCTCCGCGAGCGCAGCAAGGCGGCGCTCGCGAAGTGGAAGGCCGCGAACGGCTGATCAGGGCCGACACGGCTGACCTGATCGGTCGGCGGTTCGGTGAACACTGGACGTGGCGCAGCGTCGACACGTTCCGGCAGCGTGAACGGCACGTGACGACGCCGGAATGTCCTCGTACGGTTGCGCGTCGTTCGCGAGTCGGCCCTACCGTGACGCCGTGCGTGACACCGGTGCTGCCCCCTCTGCTGCTGCAGACACGGCTGCACAGGGTGCTGCCCCGGACGCGGCTGGTGCCGACGAGCTGACCCTGCAGGAAGCCGCCGACGCGCTCGGCGTGCACTACATGACCGCCTACCGCTACGTCCGGCTGGGACTGCTCGCCGCGGTGAAGTCGGGCGGCACCTGGCACGTCTCGGCGGCAGACCTCGACGAGTTCCGCGACGGCGGCCCGATGTCGCCCCAGCACGAGGGTGGGAGCCGCCGCCGGGCGCCGTGGGCCGAGCGGCTCGAGGCGAGGCTGTTGGCCGGCGACGCCCGTGGCGCGTGGGGCGTGGTGGAAGCCGCACTCGCGGCCGGCGCCGAGTTGGAGGAGATCTATCTCGACGTGTTGGCCCCGGCGATGGCGGCGATCGGCGCCCGGTGGGAGCGCGGCGAACTCGACGTGTCGATGGAGCACCGGGCGACGGGAATCGCGATGCGCCTGATCGGCCGTCTCGGCCCGCGGTTCGTCCGCCGGGGCCGCACGCGTGGTGCGGTGATCATCGGCGCCCCGGCAGGGGAGCGGCATGCGCTGCCGGTCGCGATCGTGTCCGATCTGCTGCGCCAGCACGGGTGGGAGGTCTCCGACCTCGGCGCCGACGTGCCCGACGAGTCCTTCGTCCACGCCCTGCGGCACACCCCCGACGTCGTCGCCGTCGGCCTGTCGGTCACGACGGATGAGGGGCTGGTCTCGGCCACGAGTGCGTTCGCAGCGCTGCGGGCCGCCACGTCGCGCGTCGCCCTCGTGGTGGGCGGACGGGCGGTGACGAGCCAGGAGGCCGGGCTGGCGCTCGGTGCCGATCGGGTGGTCCTCGACGCACGTCGGTTCGCCGACCTGCTCGAATCGGTTCGCTCCGAGCAGGACGTCCTGCGCGGCAGCGCCGGCCACTGACCCCGGCCACCGACCACGGCGGTACCTCTGGCCGATCGAACACCCGTTCGATAGCATGCCGACATGGCCGTCGGTCCCACTGCGCTCGCCCCATCCGTTCCGTCGCCGGCTGGGCGCGTCGGCGAGGCTGCCGGCTCGGTCGGGCGGGGTCGGCCGTTGCGGGTGGTCGACGCCGATGCCCGCGCTCGGCTGGCGGCCCTCGTCCCCCGGCTCGCGCCGGCCACGATGGCGGCCGAGCGGGTCGTGCCCGTGCACGAGGCACTCGCCACGGTGCTGCCCCAGGGGCTGATGCAGGGCAGCACCGTCGGCTGCACGGGTGGGGCCGCCACCTCCGCCGCCCTGCTGATGGTGGCCGAGGCCACCCGGCGCGGCGCCTGGGTGGGCGTCGCCGGCCTGAGCGCGCTCGGCGTGCAGGCGGCGGGTGAGGCCGGGGTCGACGTGGAGCGGTTGGTGGCCGTGCGTCGGCATCCCGATCGTTCGCAGGATCGTTCGCAGGATCGTTCGCAGGATCGTTCGCAGGATCGTTCGCAGGATCGGCTGCTCGACGACGGCACCTGGGGCCAGATCCTCGCGGCGATGGTCGACGGGTTCGACCTCGTGCTCCTCGGCCCGGAGGTGCAGGTGCGCGCGGGCACGGCACGTCGGGTGCAGGCCCGCGCCCAGCCGCGTGGTGCGGTCCTGGTGCTCGCCGGCGAGGTCCCCGGCTTCACCTGCGACCTGCAGGTGCGCGCCGACGCCGTGTGGGACGGGCTGGGCGACGGTCACGGGCATCTCCGCGCCCGCCGGATGCAGGTGGAGGTGCACGGCCGACGGGTGCCCCGGCCGCGCCGTGACGAGCTGTGGTTCCCTGCGCTCGACGGCCGGATCATCAGCACCAGCACCAGCACCAGTACCGTGCCGTCCGAGGGGTCCCGTGAACCACAGGTGCCGCTCGCGCCAGTGGCGCTCGAGCGGGCCGTCTAGCCGGTCGCGATCGCACATGAGTCCTCCCCGTCTGGCCGTGCTGTGGTGCCCGCAGTGGCCGATCGTCGCCGCCGGTGCTGCACATGACGAACCCGTCGCGGTCCTGCACGCCAACCGGGTCGTCGCACGATCCACGGCGGCTGCGGCTGGCGGTGTCCGGCTGGGGTTGCGGCGGCGCGAGGCCCAGGCGCGCTGTCCCGAGGTGCGGCTCGTGGTCCACGATCCGCTGGTCGATCACCGCGCCTTCCAGCCGGTGGCCGACACCGTCGCCCGATTCGTGCCCCGGCTCGAACTCCATCGGGCAGGCATGCTCACCTTCCACACGCGTGGGCCGTCGCGCTACTTCGGTGGCGATCGGTCGATGGCCGAACGTGTCCTCGCCGCGGTCGACGAGACGCTCGGCGACGCCCTGCGCGCGGCCGGCCCGCCGGGGCTCGGCATCGCCGACGGTCGCTTCGCCGCACAGGTGGCCGCGCAGTCGGCGGCGCGGTCGCGGGGGAGCGAGGTCGCTGCGCGCGTCCTGGTGGTCGATCCCGACGCCTCACCGTCGTTCCTCGCGCCGCTGCCGTTGCGGTGGCTGCTCGACGCCGGCGAGGTGACCACCGACCTCGTCGAGTTGGTCGCCCGGCTCGGCGTGGGCAGCCTCGGCGCGTTCGCCGCGCTGCCCGCCGCCGACGTGCTCGCCCGCTTCGGTCGGCCGGGTGCCGCGGCGTGGCAGATGGCGGCCGGCAGCGACGATCGACCGGTGGGCACCGAGGACCCACCGCCCGGCCTCGCCGCCGTCCAACACTTCGACACGCCCGTGCAGCACCTCGAGGCCGTGGTGTTCAGCGGTCGGCAGCTGGCCGAGCAGATCGTCGAGGTGCTTGCCGCGACCGGTCGGGTGTGCACCCAGTTCGTCTCGATCGCCGAGACCGATCACGGCGAGACGTCCGAGCGCCTGTGGTCGTTGTCGACGGGGTTCACCGCGACGGCGATGGTGGAGCGGATCCGCTGGCAGCTCGACGGCTGGGCCCGGCTCGACGCGGCAGCCCTCGAGCGGGCACAGGACCCCGACGACCCCGACCCCGATCTCGATCCCCTGGCAGCGGCAGGCATCCCCACCACGGGCATCATCCAGCTGCGCATCGAGCCCACCGAGGTGCGGCCCGACGAGGGCGTGCAGCTCGGGTTGTGGGGCGGTCGCAGCCAGGCCGACGACTGGGCCCAGCGGGCCGCCACGCGTCTCGCCGGTCTGGTGGGCGACGAGCAGGTGGTGGTCGCCGAGTGGCGCGGCGGCCGGCACCCGTCCGACGTACACCGCTGGGTGCCGGCCTCGTTGAGTACCCGGCTCGACCACGGCGCTCGGCCGGCCGGAGCAGCACCGTCAGCGGCGCGCCGTCCGCCGTGGCCCGGTGGGTTGCCGATGCCGTCGCCGGCCACGGTGCACCACGACCCGGTGGCGATGCGCGTGATCGACGGGCGAGGCCGTCCGGTCACCGTGAGCGGGCGCGGCACGGTGAGCGCCGCGCCGGCGAGGGTGCGCACGCCCGACGGTGGCGAGGAGCGGATCGCATCGTGGGCCGGCCCGTGGCTGGTCGACGAACGATGGTGGGATCAGGCCCGGCATCGCCGGCTGGCCCGGTTCCAACTGCTCACCGTCGACGGGCGCGCCTACCTGGCCGCCATCGAGCGCAGCCAGTGGTGGCTCCTGGCCGTCTACGACTGATCCGTCCGACTGATC
>JBILUM010000418.1:0-3495 GCA_044370995.1 Ilumatobacteraceae bacterium
GCCGCCATCGGCCAGGGCGATCGCGATGGCGATGGCACCGGCGAAGAAGGCGCCGAAGAACGGGATGAACCCGAGCGTGAAGGTCAACACGCCGATCGCGGCCACCGATGGGACGCCGAGGATCCACGCGCCGAGCGCGATGCCGATCGCGTCGACGAGCGCAACGGCAGCGGTGCCACGGACGAAGGCGTTGAGCTTGGCCCACATCGCGCGGCCGACCCGATCGACGAGCTCGCGTTCGCGGGGCGTGTGTCCGAGGAACCAGGCCCACATCATCGCTCCGTCCTTCAGGTAGAAGAACACGACGGTCAGCGTGAGGAACAAGGTGGTGACGAGGCCGACCGCGAGGCCGACCACGCCGATCACACCGCCGAGCAGCACCTGCACGATCCTCGATGCTCCGCTGCGGATGTCGTCGCTCACCTGGGTGACATCGCCGTCGAAACGATCGTTGAACTCGCGCACGAGCACATCGATGCCGGCACCGATCTGGTCGGAGATCGTGCTCCAGGGACCGACCAGCGCCGCGAGGAGGAGCCACACGAAGAGCGCAACGAACACGAGCAGCACGAACAGGCCTGCGAACGCGGCGAGACCGGGCCTCCATCCCCGAGCGAGGAGCTTGGCGCTGATCGGCGCGAGGACCGAGGTGAGGATCAGTCCGATCAGCAACGGCAGCACGACCGAACTGAGCGCCGTGAGTACGGCGCCGGCGACCCCGACCGCCGCGACGATCACCAGCAGTCGCCACGACCATCCGGTCGACACCTCGAGCCAGCGGGGCGGTCTCCAGTCCGACATGGCGGTGAATCTAGGCGAGACGGTCCGGCCCGGAGCTCCCGTCGGCCCGGGAGAGTCGAGCAAGGACCTCGCTCGGACGCGACCGTGCCGGTCGGAACTCAGCGCGAGGCGACGAGCGCCGCGAGCGTGGCGATGCCGTCGTGGACGTCGACGTAGCGGGTGGTGAGCGGTGACATCCCGAGGCGCACGACGTCGGGCTCGCGGAAGTCCGGGATCACCCCCCGCTCGATCAGCGCAGCCGTGAGCTCCTTCGCCCGCGGGTGCACCACCGACACGTGGCCGCCGCGACGCTCCGGCTCGCGGGGCGTGCACACCTCGAGGCCGTGGTGGTCGCACAGGTCGATCGCGTACCCGGTGAGCGCCCTCGCCTTGGCAGCGATCGCGTCGATGCCGGCCTCGGCCGACAGCGAGATCCCGCATTCTGCCCCGGTGAGGGCGAGGATCGACGGCGTGCCGATGAGCATGCCGCCGATGTCGGGCCGCGGGTCGTAGGTGGGGCCCATGGCGAACTGGTCGCGCTGGCTGAACCAACCCCAGATCGGCTGGCCGATGGTGCCCTGGAGCTCGCTCGCGACATAGGTGAACGCCGGCGATCCGGGGCCACCGTTGAGGAACTTGTAGGTGCAGCCCACCGCGAGCTGGGCGCCGGAAGCGTGCAGGTCGACCGCCAGGACACCCGCCGCGTGCGACAGGTCCCACACCACCAGCACGCCGGCGGCGTGCGCCCGCGCGGTCTCGGCCGCGATGTCGACCACGGCGGCGGTGCGGTAGTCGACCACCGAGCGGACGATCACGGCGACGTCGTCGAGTCGGTCGAACCCGTGACGAACGGTGCGGCCAGTGGCACCAGCGACGCCGTCGACCACGTAGCGATCGCTCGGGAAGTCGTGCTCGTCGACGGCGAGGACCGGTCGATCAGGTCGGAGCGCGGCGGCGCCGTGGAGGAGTTGATAGAGGTTCACCGTCGTCGAGTCGTGCACCACGACCTCGCCGGGTCGCGCGCCGATCAGCGGGGCGAGCAGGTCGCCGACCCGCTGCGGCTTGTCGACCCAGTGCGACCACGACCGGATGAGGTCGGTGGCCCACTCCCGTTCCACCACCTCCTGGAGGCGGGCGACGGTACGCCTCGGCGTTCGACCGAGCGAGTTGCCGTCGAGGTACACGAGCGTCGGGTCGGCGACGACGAACTCGTCGCGCCAACGCGCGAGTGGATCGGTGCCGTCGAGTGCGATCGCCCCGGCGCGGCTGACGTCGCGGGTGATGCCGGAGCTGCCGGAGCTGCCGGAGCTGCCGGAGGAGGTGTCGCGTGAAGGGGCGCCGGTCATGGGCGCCAAGCCTGCCAGATCGATGCGACGAGCGGGCGGGCACGCTCGGCGCGATCGCACGCGCGAGTGGTGCTCACGCCACCGTCGGTACGCAGGCATGACGGGCTCGAGCGCCACAGACCGCCCGTGACGTGGTGGATCTTGAGAATGAACAGAGACTCGCCCATTGCGAACGCGTTTCATTCGACGCAAGACTGAAAACGCGCCGGTTGCAGGGGCGGAATCCTGCGGCGACGAGAGGACGAGCAGATGGACTCCATGGGGCTTCGCACGCTGATGACGCGCGCGAAGGTGAGCCTGGTCGGCACACCGATGGGCAGCGCGTACGAACGCATGCGTTGGGCCGCGAAGTTCGTGAAGCGGTATCAGCACCCCGAGCTGTGGGACTTCCACCTCGAGCCCTACCGGTTCGACCTCGCGCTCACGCATCTCGTCCGTGACGACTCGCACTGCTTCGACGGTGGCTGCCACGTGGGTTCGGTGCTCGCCCAGATGGTGAACCTCGCCCCGAACGGCGAGCACATCGCCGTCGAGCCGGTGCCGCACAAGGTGACGGCGCTGGCGCGTCGGTTCCCTCGGGTACGCATCGTCCCCGGTGCGCTCGGTGAGGAGCCCGGGACGATGACGTTCTTCGACGACCACTCCGGGTTCGCCTCGTTCCATCCCGATCCGCACAACACCGATGTGGACGCCGGCCGCGAGGTCGAGGTGCACACGATCGACGACATCGTCGGCGACGGCCGACTCGACCTGCTGAAGCTCGACATCGAAGGCGCGGAGCTGTGGGCGCTGAAGGGCGCCCGCAAAGTGGTGGAGTACAACGAGCCGACCGTGGTGATCGAGTGCGGGCGCGACGGCGTGCTCGCCCCGTTCGGGTACACGCGGGCCGACATGCACGAGTTCGTCACCGAGGAGCTCGGGTACGCGATGTACTCGATCGTCGACTTCCTGTACGGACGCGACCCGTTGGGTCGCTGCGAGTTCGACCGTGCCGGCATCTACCCGTTCCGCGGGTTCAACTACATCTGCGTCCCGGCGTCGCGTCCGGTGCACCGCTTGATCGCCGAAGGCGCTCGCGAACAGCTCTTCTGAGCGCACGACCGGGAACGGCCGTCGCGGCCGGGGTCATCGATCGAGCAGTTCGATGAAGCTGGCGTGGCGGACGTACCCCTCGTTGGTGAGTTCGGCGATCTCCAGTCTGGCGCGCAGCTCCGGCCTGATCCACACGGCATCGCGTGAGTACTCGCGGGGCGGCACGGGGTCGAACGGGCTCGCGTCGACGTGGAGCGGACGCATCAGGCCGAGCAGCTCCTCGAGGCGCCGCTGCGTGAAGCCGGTGCCCACCCCGCCGGCGAAGACGAGTCGGTGG
>JBILUM010000212.1:0-5308 GCA_044370995.1 Ilumatobacteraceae bacterium
ACGTCGAAGGCGACGCGGTTCTTCACCTTGCGCCAGTTCGGGCTGCGCTTGCCGGCCACGTACGTGCTGCCCAGGCGCTTGGCCATCACACCTTCGAGTCCCTGCGCGGCGGTGGCGGCGAGCAGTTCGGCGCCACCACCCACCCGGTGCGCCGGCACGGTCCAGTTGTCACCGGTGTCGAGCAGGTGAGCGAGCAGCTCGCGCCGCTGTTCGTAGGCGAGGCCGGTGACGTCGTTGCCGTCGATGTCGAGCACGTCGAAGGCCTGGAACACCACCTGCGTGTCGTGACGCTGGAGGCCTTCGAAGCTGGGCCGCCCGTCGTCGCCGAACACCACGATCTCACCGTCGAGCACGACACGGGTGGCGTTCACGTCGCGCCACATGCCGGCCAGCTCGCCGTAGGTGCGGCTCACGTCGAGGCCGCTGCTGCTCTGCACCCGCACCCGTTCGGGCTCGGGTCGCGTGGCGTCGACGAACACGACCGTGCGGTACCCGTCCCATTTGATCTCGTACGCCCAGCGGTCGTCGTCGACGGGCAGCTGGCCGAGCGCTGCCTTCATCGGCGCGACCGGGAACTTCACGGCGTGACGGGCACCCTGCTCGTCAGCACGCCCTCGGCGTCGAGCTGCTGCAGCCGTTCGTCGTCGAGGCCGAGCAGGTCGCGCAGCACCGCATGGTTGTCCTCACCTCGGTAGCGGGCCTCGCCGCGCACGCCGACCTCGCTGCCGGCGAACCGCCACGGCGCGTTCGGGATGCGCATCGTGCCGCCGCCGCGGTCGCTGACCCGGACGGTGACCTGGCGAGCCTCGGCCCAGTCGGTGTCGCACACGTCGCGCACGGTGCGCAGCGTGCCGGTGGCGATGCCCTGCTCGGCCATCGCGTGTTCGATCGCGTCGGTGTCGGGCATGGTCGACGCCCAGGACTGCATCACCTCCATCAGCTCGGGGAAGTGCTGGAGCCGCAGGACGACGTCCGCGAACCGCGGGTCGTGGAACAGTTCCGGCTTGCCCATCGCGTGCACGAAGCGATCGAACGTGCCGCGCTCGGCCGGGTGCCCGGCCATGATCGCCGTGCGACCGTTGGCCGCAGTGAGCACCGGGTAGTCGCCGGGCTGGTAGCTGCGGATCCAGTCGGGCTGCAGCGGGCCGTCCCACAGCAGGTCGTGCACGTGCTCGTTCACGTACAGCATCGTCTGCGCCATCGCCACGTCGATGCGCTCGCCGCGGCCGGTGCGCTCGCGCTGGAACAGCGCGGCGAGGATCGCCGAGGCGCACTCCATGCCCGTGTACACGTCGGCATGGCTCATCGGGTCGTTCGCGTAGTGGCCGCCGCGGGCATCGCCCTGCAGCTGCGTGCTGCCCGCTTCTGCACCCACGACCGGCGCATACGCACGCCGGTGCACCCACGGACCGGTCTGGCCGTAGCCGCTGATCGACGCGTAGACGATCGTCGGGTTGCGTGCGGAGACGGCCTCGTAGCCGATGCCCATCCGATCGGTGACGCCGGGCCGGAAGTTCTCGACGAACACGTCGCAGTGCTCGGCCATCGACAGCAGGAGTTCCTTGCCGCTGGGCGTGCTCATGTCGAGGCTCACGTTGCGCTTGCCCGCGTTCTGCTGCACGAAGTAGCTCGCCATGCTGTTCACGCGAGGGTTGGCGAAGCGGGTGGAGTCACCGTCGGGCGGCTCGACCTTGATGACCTCTGCGCCCAGGTCGCACAGCATGCGCGTGCAGTGCGGGCCGCTGAGGACGCGGGTGAGGTCGAGCACCCGAACACCGTCGAGCGGTCGTGGCCGTTGCGGCGTGTCGCCGGCGTCTGTCATGGGTCGAACCGTAGTGGCGTTCCCGGCGGCCCTCCGGAGCGGAGCCGCCCTCTGCCCGTCTCAGCGGTCAGCTGCTCAGCAGCTCGCGCCGGAGGGCGAGCAGTTTGGGGGACGGCTCACCGTCGCTCCAGGCGTCGGTGACGATCGCCCGCTCGTAGCCCTCCCACTCCTGGCGCACGCCGGCCAGATCGCCGCGCTGGGCGTGTGCGCGCATGCGCAGCCCGATCAGCTCCTCGTGCCCCGGCAGTGCGCGCAGCCCCTGCCCCGTCGCCCAGAACACGCCGTCGACGTCGCCGACGGCGAGGTGGTGACGGGCGAGCTCGGTGGCTGCGGTGGTGGCGAGCAGGGTGAGCGACGACGTGAGCCCCTCCGCATGCGGCCAGAGGAAGTCGGTCCCCGCGAACGGCAGGTCGCGGATGAGCGCCACACCGGGTCGCAGCACCTCGATCGCCTGGTGCGGCTCTCGGTCGCGGCTGTCGTCGAGGCGCTGGCGCAGCAGGTCGGCGTCGGTGAGCACGCGCGGGTGCAGCGGCAGGTGATCGGTGAGCGTGCGGGCGACCCACTCCTCGCCGTCGGCCGGCGGGACCGCCCGGGCGAGCGACCTCCGCGCATCGCTGACGACGTTGGCGAACGTGGCGTCGCGTACCTCGAGCTCCCACAGTGCTGCTCGCGCCCCGCCGCGGGTGGGGTGGTCGCGGTGCTGGGCGAGCCAGGCGACGAGCTCGAGCGACTTGCCTCGATCGAAGGCCACCACGGTGCCGCTGTGGTCGACGACGTCGATGCCGCCGAGCACGCGCACCAGGAAGGTCCACGAGGGCTCGACGAAGGGATCGACCGGCGCCGTTCTGCGCGGTCGGGGTGGCAGCTCGACCACTGGCTGGTCGGCTGCCCCGAGGAGGCGACGCAGGTCGGCGACATGGCAGGGTGCCAGGCCCACGGGGACGACCGTGAGGCCGAGCCGGTCCATCACCCATCCGTGGCGGGTGGCCCGGACGGTGAGCGACGCGCCCTCGACCGCGTGGCGCAGCACGACGGCGAGACCGCGTCCGCCACCGCGGGTGACGTCGCACAGCTCGCGCAGCACGGCCGGTTCGTGGGTCGCCGCCGCCGACACCACGACGACGGGCTCCCACGCCTCACCGCCGATGCCCCGGGCGCGGAGCTCTGAGGTGCGGCGGTGCCCCACGGCGGTGGGCGTCGACCCGAGTGCAGAGGCTGCGAGGTCGAGCGCCGAGTCGAAGTCGCGTGCCTGTTCGGCGTTGTGGTTGCCGAGGTGCACCGCCGGGTCGAGTTCGTGGGTGATGAGCCGCAGCGTCTCGCCGACGGGCGATGCCGCCAACGACGTGGCGATGGCGCGCAGCACCGCATCGCCGCTGGCGCGCGCGTCGGCCGAGTCGGTGGCCCGGACCGGGTCATCGTGGTTCGGGCCATCGTGGTTCGGGCCATCGTGGTTCGAGGCGTCGCCCCGTTCGTCGTCGATGCACACGAGACCGAACGCCTCGAGATCGATGAACAGCTCACCGTTCCCGGCGCTCAGCGGGTCGGCCGCGTCACCCACCAGGCGCCCGAGGTGCACCACCGCCGGGCACGGTTGGCCGGCCAGGCGCGACAGCGGGGCGAGCTCGTCGTTGCCGACCGTCGCCGGCACGGTCCACCGGTCGGCGGCGACGCCCTCGCACCAGGGCGCCACGGGCACCCGTCCGGGACGGTCGAGGACGACGGTGACGGCTCCGTCGTCGGTGACGATCGCGGCGAGGACGAAACCACCGGTGCCGACGAGCGCATGACCGGCGGCACGGAGCGCGAGATCGAGGCGGACCGCGCGTTGCGTGGCGTCGAGGGATCGGACCAGCCGTTCGATCTCGACCTCCCGGGCCGATGGTGTGGGCGCGAGCGCGTCGGTGCCGGCACGACGGAGCTGTTGCCGACGGCGCGACTCCACGAGCCCGAGCGCGCCGGCGCAGAGCAGCACGGCCGCCGCGAGGCTGGTGGTCACCGGCGACCGGACCGTCCCGACGTCGACCGGCTGCGCTGCGTTCGGTGCGGGGCGCGGATCCGCCTCGGTCGCCGCGCTCACCGGTGCATCGGTCGTAGGGGTCGCGACGGGTGCCCCAGGTGCCCCAGGTGCCTCGAGTGCCTCGGGTGCCTCCGCCGAGTCGGGGAGCTGGAGCACGGGGGACGGGCCGGCGTCGATCGCGTCCGGCAGGAGGTCCATCGGCTCGACCGGTGCAGCGGCCTCGACGGGGCGGGTGGCATCCGCCGTGATCGGCAGTTCGACCGGATCACCGGGGTGGAGCATGGTCGGGCGGTCGTGCCCGAGCAGGGGCGCGTTGTGCTCGACGAGCTCGTCGGTCAACTCCGCCACGTCGGCCGGTCCGCCGGGGGGGTCGACGTGTTGCTCGGCGATGCTCCAGTACGACTCGCCCGGTGTCACGAGATGGGTTGCTCCCCACACGGGCGCCGTGCCCGCGGCACCCTCGACGGCCCCCTCCGACCCGGTGCCCGGCACGTCGAGCGTCCAGCCGATGCGCACGAGCGACGGGTCGTCGAACACCCGACCGTCGGCCATCACCCGACCGAGGTTCCGTTCGATGATCGCGTCGGCGAGGTCGCGCACCCGCCGGTTGTCGCCGTCGGCCAGGCGGGTGGCGATCCGGTACACCGAGTCGCCCTCCTCGACCAGGTACGGCGTCCACACGGTCGGCCCGACGCTCAGCAGTCCCTCCGGCACGGTGACGGTCATGCCGGCGGGGAAGACGCCGCCGGTCCACGTCGTGCCGTCGGGTGCGAGCGCACCGTGGTTGAGCTCGATGATCCGGTCGCGCAGTTGCGCGTCACCGAGGCGGACGGCGATGGAGTAGGGCGTGTCGCGACCCGACGAGCGCACTTCGGCAGGCGCGGCCCGATGGTGGCCGTGGATCGGGTCCGTCATCGTGCGGACGATCGAGGCGTCGGGTCCCACGACCGCGGCGACCGCAGCGACCGGGACGAGCGCGGCGGCACCGACGCCGGCCGAGCCGGTGAGGGAGACGAGGCCCGCGCCGACGACCGTGGAGGTGGACACGAGCGCCGCGCGGACCAGTCGGCGGATCACCCCGGTCGGTGATGCCGGGAGCGGCGGGAGTGCTGCGATCGGCCGGTGCCGCCAGGTGACCACGCGGGCGGCTTCGCTCATCGCGGTGAGGGCGAACCATGCCCACAGCGCGGTGAACACGATCAACCCGGCGGCCACGACGGTGTCGCCGTCGACACGACCCGACCGGAACACCGTGCTCCACGACACGCCGGCGCCCTCGGTGCCCACCCCGCCGATGCCGCGCCACACGAGGACGGGCAGCACGACGAACACGCCGACGAGCAGTGCGGCGGCGGCGAGTCGGGTCGTCCCGGAGGTCCATCCGGTGGTGGTGCGGCGCATCGTGATCGTTCCTTGTCGGCGAGGGTGATCGGGGTCGGGTGTGGCGGGGACGGGTGTGGGGGGACGGG
>JBILUM010000055.1:0-8797 GCA_044370995.1 Ilumatobacteraceae bacterium
TGCAGGTACACCTGGCCGTCGGTGATCGAGATCACGTTGGTGGGGATGTAGGCCGACACGTCGCCGGCCTTGGTCTCGATGACCGGGAGGGCGGTGAGCGAACCGGCGCCGCGCTCGTCGGAGAGCTTGGCGGCACGCTCGAGCAGGCGGCTGTGGAGGTAGAACACGTCGCCGGGGTACGCCTCGCGGCCCGGAGGACGACGGAGGAGCAGCGACACCTGGCGGTAGGCCTCGGCCTGCTTCGACAGGTCGTCGTACACGATGAGGGCGTGCTCGCCGTTCTCCATCCAGTGCTGGCCGATGGCGCAGCCGGCGTACGGGGCGAGGTACTTGAACGGGGCCGGGTCGCTGGCCGGGGCGGCCACGATCACGGTGTACTCGAGCGCACCGTACTGGCGCAGGGTCTCCACGGTCTGCGCGACCGTCGAGCCCTTCTGGCCGATGGCGACGTAGATGCACTTCACACCGAGGCCGCGCTGGTTGATGATCGCGTCGACGGCGACGGTGGTCTTGCCGGTCTTGCGGTCGCCGATGATCAGCTGGCGCTGGCCACGGCCGATCGGGGTCATCGCGTCGATCGACTTGATGCCGGTCTGCAGCGGCTCGTGCACGGGCTTGCGACCCATGATGCCGGGCGCCTGGATCTCGACACGGCGGTCGATGCCACCGACGATGTCGCCCTTGCCGTCGATCGGCTGACCGAGGGCATTGACGACGCGGCCGAGCATCGCATCGCCGACGGGGACCGAGAGGATGCGACCGGTGGCCTTCACGGTCTGGCCTTCTTCGATCTTGTCGGCGTTGCCGAGGATCACGGCACCGATCGACTCCTCATCGAGGTTCAGTGCCAGGCCGACGCTGCCGTCTTCGAACTCGAGCAGCTCGTTCACGGCGCAGTCGGGCAGGCCGCTGACGCGGGCGATGCCGTCACCGATCTCCGTGACGCGGCCGACGGTGCGTGCCTCGAGCGAGGGCTCGAAGCCCTCGAGGTTCTTCTTCAGCGCGGCAGCGATGTCGCCGGCGCTCAGCGTGAGTTCTGCCATGTTCCTCGTGTCCTCGTATCCCTGTAGTCCTGATGTTCCCTGGGTTGCCTGTGTGGCCCGTGATGGGTGGTCGTACTGCTCGCGTCCGGCTTACAGACGCGACTTCAACTGGTCGATGCGGGTGCGAACGCTGCCGTCGATGACGGTGTCGCCGATGGTGGCCACGAGACCGCCCAGGACGGACGGGTCGACGACGACCTTCAGGTTCACCTGCTTGCCGGTGGCGTTGGCGAGGGCCGCCGCGAGACGGTCCTCCTGGTCCTTCGTGAGGGCCACGGCGCTGCGCACCTCGGCCAGCTCGAGGTTCTTCGACGACGAGGCGCGATCCACGAGCTTGTCGACGATGGCCGGCAGGTCGCGACCGCGACCAGATCCGATCACCATGCTCACCAACTGGACGGTGGTGCTGGTGGCCTTGCCGCCGAGGAGGTCCTCGACGATGGCCTGACGCTTGGCGGCAGGGATCTGCTCGTCGGTGAGCGCGTTGCGCAGCGAGTCGGACGACTCGTAGCTGCGGGCGAACCGGAACAGCTCGTCCTCCACCTCGTCGATGGTTCCTTCGGCGCGGGCGATCTCGAACAGTGCCCGTGCGTAGCCGTCGATGCGGTTGTCGCTCATTTCGCTGCTCCAACTCTCGAGATGAAGCTCTCGATGAGCTCCTGGTGCGTCGCGTCGTCGAGCGAACCGGTGACCACGTGGTCGACGGCGGCGTTCGACAGTCGGGCGATCTCGGCGCGCAGCTCGTCGCCGGCACGGTTGCCGGTGGCGGCGATCTCGGCGACCGCACGCGTTTCCAGATCAGCCAGTTCCTGCTGGAGGCGGACACGGCCGTCCTCGAGCACGGCCGCCGCCTGGGCGTCGGCCTCGGCGAGGATGCGGGCACGTTCGCCGGCGATGTCGCCCTTGGCAGCACGGATCTGCGTCGCTTCCGCCGCGGCCGTGGCCTTCGCCTCGGCAGCGCCGTCGAGCTCGGCCTGGATGCGCGCCGTGCGAGCGGCCATGCTCTTCTTGATCAGCGGACCGGCGTACTTCAGCAGCAGGTAGAAGATGATCAGCGAGGCGAGGCCGCCCCAGATGATCTCGGCCGGCTCGGGCAGGATCGGCTTGGCGCTGACGCAGTCGCCGTTGGAGTCGATGCCGCACTCGGCCATCGGACGGATGATGGATCCCAGAACACTCATCGTGCCATCACCTCGTTGACGACTCGGGCGACCACCGTCGCGTCAGGACGACGCCCCGTGGCCAACTCGCCGGCGCGGCCGGCGACGTCTGCGACTGCAGCGTGGATCTGATCGCGCACCGCGGCCTTCGCAGCCTCGGTCTCGGCCTGAGCGGCAGCACGCCGTTCGGCGAGCTGTGCGTTGAGTGCCTTGACCTGCTCCTGGCGCTCGGCCTCGAGGGCCTGGCGGGCGGCATCGACCTTGGCAGCCGCCTCGGCCTTGACGGCCGCGAGCTGTGCTTCGTAGTCGGCCACTTCGGCACGGGCCGAGGCGCGCTCGGCGTCGGCCTGCTCGTGGTCGGCACGGATGCCGGCGTAGCGAGCGTCCATGCCCTTCTTGAGGCGCGGGAACAGATAGAAGCGCATCATGAGGGCGAAGACGATGAACGATCCGGCGCCCCAGTACAGCTCTTTGAGCTCGGGAACGATCGGGCCGGGCCCTTCGCCGACCTCGACGCCTTCGGCGGCGAGTCGGGTGGCGAGCCCCTGGAGATGATTGACGACTGTCAACACATCAACTCCATTCGGGTGGATTCGGACGTGGATTGGATCTCAGTCGGGTCTGATCGGGAGAACTGATCGGGAGAACTGATCGAGAAAGGATCAGAGACCGATGAGGATGAAGACCACGAAGCCGATGAGGGCCAGTGCTTCGGTGAAGGCGATGCCGAGGAACATGGTGGTGCGCACCATGCCGGCGGCCTCGGGCTGGCGGGCCATCGCCTCGACGGACTTGCCGACGAGGTAACCGATGCCGATGCCGGGGCCGATGGCGGCGAGGCCGTAGGCGAAACCAGCCGAGCTCGCTGCCTGAGCGGCCTTCTCTTCATCGCCCGTCAGAGCGGCGAGGTAGCTGAATGCTTCCATGTTGACTGTCTCCTGATGATTGGTTCTGGGTAGGGAGATAACGCTGTCCGTCCAGCGGGTGCTGGCCGGGTGTGACGCGATCGGTGCCGATCAGTGCCGATCAGTGCCGATCAGTGCCGATCAGTGCCGATCAGTGCTCGGGGTGAGCGGCGCCGCCGATGTACACGGCGGTGAGGATGGTGAAGATGTAGGCCTGCAGGAAGGCCACGAGCACTTCGAACGCCGTGAGGAACACGAGCATGAAGAAGGGCAGGATCGCCATCGGCTTGAGCAGCAGCTGCTGCGTCTCGGCGGTGATGAGCGCCTGGGTGAGCAGGGCGAAGGTCACGAGCAGGATGTGACCGGCCAGCATGTTGGCGAAGAGTCGGACCGTCAGCGAGAAGGGGCGGACGATGATGTTCGAGATGAACTCGATGACGCCCACGAGCGGCTTCAGCGCCACCGGCACCCCGGGGGGCCAGATGGTGTGGGTGAGGTACTTGATGCCCTGGTGCTTGAAGCCGACGCCGTTGTAGACGACCCACACGAGCAGCGCCAGGAACATCGGGATCGCCATGCGGGCGGTGGCCGGCATCTGCAGGAGCGGGATGATGCCCGGCACGTTGCACAGGTAGATGAAGATGAACAGGCTCAGCAGGAACGGGGTCCAGCCGAGGCCGCTCTTGCCCATCGTCTGCATGACGATGCCGTCCTCGATGAACTCGACGGTGGTCTCCGCCAGGTTGCGCACACCCTTCGGGGCGACCTTGGCGTCCTTGTTGCCCGCGAGCAGGAACACGACGATGCCGATGACGGCCGCGGCGACGGCGATCAGGGCGATCTTGTTGAACGACGTGAAGATGTCCTGCCACCGGAGGATGGCATTGATCTCGGGGAACTTGAAGGCTTCTGCGAGCACGTTGGGATCCGATCCTGTCGTGTTTACGGGCGGGCAGGCTTGAGGCCTGGGTGGGCAAGGGAGATCGCGACGAACTTCAGCTCCCAGAGCAGGAGGCCGAGGTGCGTGACGATGATGGTCGCTCCGAGTGCCGGAAGCGAAATCCAGTCGGCATCACGGACGAGGAAGACGGCGAGGAAGATCAACGCCAGGCGGATGAGATAGCCGAACAGCACGGCTCCCATCATGAGGCCGAGGCTGATCCGGGCCGTCGCGGCGACGAGGCCGGCGGCGAGGGCGAAGTTCACGAGCACGATGGCGATGGCGTACATCGACGACCACACCCCGTCGAGACCCCAGATGACGCCGCACAGGGCGACGAGCAGCGGCGCCACGAACAGGCCGCGCTTGATCATGTCCTTGGAGATCGAGACCTCGGGGGCCGGGCCGTCGTCGCGGGCGAGCATCGGCTCGGGCCGGCGGGTGCGTGCGTCGGTCATGCCGTCGCCCCCTGCGTCCCGTCGATGCGCTCATCGATGCGCTCGCGACCGATGTCGGTCGGGATCACCAGGGGTGCGTCGGCCAGGTCCTCGACGACGACGCTGGCGCGGGGTGCGCTGCGCAGCCCGGTGCTGCGCTGGGACTCGAGCTGGCTCATCCTGGCGTCGTAGGCGTACCACATGCGGACGAACTGGCCGACGACCGCGAACACGGTGCAACCGATCATGAACGCAGGACGGGTGCCGAGGGCACGATCGAGCGCCCAACCGATGCCGAGGAACACGAGGATCACCAACGCGAAGTCCATGCCACGGCCGATGTTGTCGTCGGCGTCGATGGGCTTGGTGCGGGGAGCGAGTTTCACGGGGTCCTGGCCTGGGGCGCGAGTGCACGGAGTCGACCGCATCGTTGCGGCGGAGCTTGTGAACGCGAACACAATCTAGTCACACGAGACCGCGTTCGCCAAACCGTAGCCGCTGCGCGTCACGAACGATCACGCCCGGTGACGGGCGGAGATGGTGCTCCGGCCGGTCGGGTCGGCTCACTCGGCGTGACGCTGGCGGCGGATCTGCGGGTGGAGCACCGTGTAGAGCGCGAGCCCCAACATGGCCGCGCCCACCGGGATGTACGAGACGCCCTGGTCGGTGATCACGGGATAGAGCACGAACGCACTCAACAGCGCCGTCCAGCACCAGAGGATGAGCACGCTGCGTCGGTGCCCGTGTCCCATCTCCATGAGGCGATGGTGCAGGTGCCCCTTGTCGGCGGTGGCGAGGCCCTTGCCGCTGCGCGCCCGCCGGATGATCGCCCACAGCGTGTCGAGGATCGGCACGCCGAGGATGAACAGGGGAATGAACAGCGGGGCGAAGAAGAAGAAGGCCTGGCCGGCAGATTCGGCCGGCGCGTCGGGTCGTTCCCGACCGCCGACGACGCTCGTGCTCACCGCCATCAACAGACCGAGCAGCAGTGCGCCGCTGTCGCCCATGAAGATCCGCGCCGGGTTGAAGTTGTGCGGCAGGAAGCCGATGCACACGCCGACGGTGATGATCGCGATGAGCGGCCCGATGTTCGGCTCGAGCAGCAGCCGCTGCTCGCTGAGGTGCTGGCTGTAGATGAAGAACGAGAACGCGGCGATCGCGACGATGCCCGCAGCGAGACCGTCGAGCCCGTCGATCAGGTTGATCGCCTGGCTCATGCCGAGGATCCACAGCACGGTGACGAGCGGGATCCAGTCGCTGCTCAGCACCACCACGTCGAGGAACGGCAAGCGGAAGAAGAACATGTGCACGCCGAAGTCGACGAGCACCCAGCCGGCCAGCACGGTGCCGAGCACCTTCGCTGGCGCCGAGATGTCGCGCACGTCGTCGATCAGCCCGACGAGGAACATCACCCCCGCAGCGATCAGCACACCCCGGGGTTCGGAGTTCCGGGCGAAGATCGAGTCGAAGCCGTCCATCAGGCGCGACACCCCGAATGCGGCGACGAACCCGAGGAACATCGCGATGCCCCCGACGTCGGGGAGCGGCGAGGTGTGCACCGTGCGATCGTTCGGCAGGTACACCCACCCGACACGGGTGGCGAACCGCTTCACGAGCGGGGTGACGGCGAAGGTGATGACCGCAGCGACCGCCCCGACGAGCAGGTAGGCGCCGATGCTGGGCACGGTGTGACGGTCCTCGCGCCGGGATCAGTACGCGGGGAAGCGGCCGCACAGGGCGGCGACGTCGGCCTTGACCGCGGCGAGTTCGGCCTCGTCGGTGCGATGCCGCAGCGCGCGTGCGATGAGCGCAGCGATCTGCGCCATCTCGGGCTCCTTCATGCCCTGCGTGGTGACCGAGGGGGTGCCGATGCGCACGCCGCTCGTGACGAACGGGCTCCGCGGGTCGTCGGGGATGTTGTTCTTGTTCAACGTGATGCCGGCGACGTCGAGCACCGCCTGGGCCTCCTTGCCGGTGAGGTCGGCGTCGAAGGGGCGCAGGTCGACCACCATGAGGTGGATGTCGGTGCCGCCGCTCACGAGGCGGAACCCCTGCTGGACGAGCGCCTCGGCGAGCGCACCGGCGTTGACGACGATCTGCTTCGCGTACTCGCCGAAGCTCGGCTGGGCGGCCTCGTGGAACGCGATCGCCTTGCCGGCGATCACGTGCTCGAGCGGCCCACCCTGCCAGCCCGGGAACACGGCCTTGTCGATCGCGGCCGCGTGCTCGGCCTTCGACAGGATGCAGCCGCCGCGCGGGCCGCGGAGCGTCTTGTGGGTGGTGAACGTGACGATGTCGGCGTAGGGCACCGGGTTGGGGTGCGCGCCGCCGGCGATGAGCCCGGCGATGTGCGCCGCGTCGAACATGAGCAGCGCACCGACCTCGTCGGCGATCGCCTTGAACGGTTCCGGGTCGAGCCGGCGCGGGTAGCTCGTGGTGCCCGCGACGATCAGCTTCGGTCGGTGTTCGAGCGCGAGGTCGCGGACCTGGTCCATGTCGACCCGCTCGTCGCCGGGCGTGACCTTGTAGGCGACGAAGTGGTACAGCTTGCCGCTGGCGTTGACGGGCGAGCCGTGGGTGAGGTGGCCGCCGTGGTCGAGGCTGAGGCCGAGCACCGTGTCGCCAGTGTTCAGGACCGCCTGGTAGGCGCACATGTTCGCGTTCGCGCCGGAGTGCGGTTGCACGTTGGCGTGGTCGGCACCGAAGAGCGCCTTCACCCGCTCGATCGCGATCGACTCGATGTCGTCGATGATCGCGTTGCCGCCGTAGTAGCGCTTGCCCGGGTAGCCCTCTGCGTACTTGTTGGTGAGCGCGCTGCCGACGGCCCTCATGACCGCGGGCGAGGTGAAGTTCTCGCTCGCGATCAGCTGCAGGCCCGTGCACTGACGCTCGACCTCGCGGTCGATGAGGTCGAACACGACGGTGTCCGGCGTGGTGTCGCTGGGGAACGGCATGGGTCAGAACTCCTGCTCGAGCGCCATGAGCTGTTGCACACGGCGGAGGTGGCGACCACCTTCGAAGGGGGTGGTCAAGAAGGTAGCGACAATCTCCTCGGCGAGCCCGACACCCACGACCCGTGCGCCCATGCTCAAGACGTTGGCGTCGTTGTGGGCTCTGGCCATGCGCGCGGTGTAGAGGTCGTTGCACAGCGCGGCGCGCACGCCGCGGACCTTGTTCGCGGCGAGCTGCTCACCCTGCCCGCTGCCACCGAGCACGATGCCGAGTTCGGCGTCGCCGTCGCGCACGGCGCGGCCGACGTTGGCGCAGAACTCGACGTAGTCGACGCTGTCGGTGCTGTCGGTGCCCAGGTCGACGAGGTCGTGGCCCTGCCCTGCGAGCAGCTCGATCAGGTGCTGCTTGAGCTCGTAGCCGGCGTGGTCGGATCCGATGGCGATGCGGGACACGATGGTCGAGTGTACGCGTGGCCCCGCTCCCCGGCCGTTTCCCGTCCGCTTCCCGTTCGCCGTCACCCGTCGCGCCGCCTCCCCGTCTCCGACTCCCCGGGTTCTCCGGCGGGCAGAGGCACTCCGTAGCCTCCACGCTCGTGACCCTCGATCCCCGTACTCCCGTTCTCGTCGGCGCCGGACAGTCGCTGCATCGCGCCGCCGGCCTCGACGACGCGCTCGACCCCGTCGCGCTGATGGCGCTCGCCGCCCAGCAGGCCATCACCGACGCAGGTCTCGCATCCCTCGACGCGGTCGACTCGATCCGTGTCGTCGGGCTGCTGAGCTGGAAGTACGGCAACGCGCCCGAGGTGCTCGGCGCCCGGCTCGGCCTGGCGAGTTCGGAGTTCGCCTACACGACGATGGGGGGCAACAGCCCGCAGACCTTGGTGAACTCGACGGCCCTCGCCATCCAGGCGGGCGAGCTCGAGGTCGCGCTGCTGTCGGGCGGCGAGGCGTGGCGCACCCGGATGCGGGCACGCAAGCAGGGCGCCGAGCTCGACTGGGAGAGGTCGCCGGAGGGTTCCGTGCCGCGGCTGCTCGGCGAGGACCTGGTCATGAACCATCCGTCGGAGATCGCGCGTCAGATCGTCATGCCGGTGCAGGTGTACCCGATGTTCGAGACCGCGATCCGCGCTGCCGCCGGCCGCTCCCCCGAGGACCACCTCGTGCGGATCAGCGAGCTGTGGTCGCGTTTCAGCCAGGTGGCCGCTGGCAACCCCAACGCGTGGATCCGCGAGGCGAAGTCCGCCGAGGAGATCCGTACGGTCGGTCCCGACAACCGGATGGTCGGCCTGCCCTACGCGAAGTACATGAACTCCAACAACGACGTCGACATGGGCGCGGCCCTGCTGATGATGTCGGTCGGG